>CALVIB010000001.1 GCA_944329375.1 uncultured Bacilli bacterium
ATTCTTAACTGGAATTTTATGTAAGACTAAATTCTCGTATAACATATTGAAACTGGAATTTACTTTTTCAGTTTACAATAATTAATTGTCTATTTTTTCCATGTAATTTAACTAGTAAAAAATTTAATAATCTGATATAATTGTTTAAAGGTAGGAGGCATATCCATGGAATTAAAAGAAACTATAAACTTATATGAAAAATATCAAACTAAATTAAAAGAATTATGGAGGTCACTTTGACCCTGAAAATAAACAAAAGAAAGTAAAAGAATTAGAAGAAGAAATGTCATCTCCAAACTTTTGGAATGATAAAAAACATAGTGAAGAAGTAATAAGCTTATTAAATAGTGAAAAGAAAATTCTAGATGATGTCAAAAACCTGATAAATGAAACAAATGATTACCTAGATATGGCTAAAACTATCGAAGCAACCGATGATGAAAGCTTAAAGTGGCTAGAAGAAGAAAGTAAAACATTAAATAAAAAAATTGATGAAACAGAAACCTTAATTTTATTAAATGGTGATTATGATAAAAACGATGCTGTCTTAGAGATTCATTCAGGAGCAGGGGGTACTGAAGCTTGTGACTGGGCTAATATGTTATATAGAATGTATTCTAGATATGCTGAAAAGAAAAACTACAAATTAGAAATAGTAGATGAACAACCAGGATTAGAAGCTGGAATAAAAAGTATAACTGTAATTGTCAAAGGGCTATATGCCTATGGATATTTAAAAAACGAAAAAGGTATTCATAGATTAGTTAGAATTTCTCCATTTGATTCAGGAGCTAGAAGACATACATCATTTGCTTCAGTAGGAGTAACTCCTGTTATTGATGATACTGTAAAAGTCGATATTAATGAAAAAGATTTAAAAATAGATGTTTTTCATAGTTCAGGAGCAGGAGGACAAAGCGTAAATACAACAGATAGTGCTGTTAGAATAACCTATTTACCTTTAGGAATAGTTGTAACTTGTCAAAACGAAAGAAGCCAAGTTCAAAATAAAGCCAAAGCTATGCAAATTCTAAAAAGTAAATTATATGAAATAGAAGAAGAAAATAAGAAAAAAGAATTAAAAGAATTAAAGGGTATAGAGCAAGATATCAATTTTGGCTCTCAAATTAGAAGTTACGTTATGCATCCGTATTCATTAGTTAAAGACCATAGAACAAACTGTGAAGAAACTAATGTAAATAAAGTTATGGATGGAGATTTAGATAAATTTATAAATACTAATTTAAGGAGGAACGCCAAATGATATTTGCTAAAAAGGGGCATATTGATAGTAATAATTTGTTAAAAGAAATAAAAGATAGTAAAAAATTAAAACGGTATATTGAATTTTTCATCGGTGTTTTATTATCAGCTTGTGCATTCAATATTTTCTTAAAACCATGTAATTTAATCTTTGGACTAAGTGGTCTATCAATTATAACCGAAAAATTATTAAAAATAGACCCATCATTAATAATTTTAATTGGAAATATCATCTTGTTAATTGCTAGCTTTGTTTTTCTAGGGACCGAAAAAACAAAACCGACAATCATTGGTTCTATCTTATATCCATTATTAGTTAAAATAACAGAATTTTTACCAGAATATATAGACTTGGGAAATACTGAAATGATAGTAATAGCTCTATGTGGAGCTTTAATAAGTGGTGTTGGAACAGGACTTATTTTTAAAAATAACTTCACAACGGGCGGAACTGATGTTTTAAAACAAATACTATCACATTATGGTAAAATGCCATATAGTAAAGCTAATATATATTCAGAAGGATTAATCATGTTAGCAGGTGGAATCTTCTTTGGTTGGCAGTCATTTATCTATTCATTCATAACCTTATATGCCTCAGGAATAATTAGTGATAGAGTAATATTAGGTATATCTGAATATAAAACATTAGAAATAATCACATCCGAAGAAAAGGCCATCAAAGACTTCATCATGACAAACTTAAATCACGGAGTTACTGAAATAGAAGCTCAAGGTGGTTATACAAATAAAAGAAAAAAAGTATTATTATGTGCTATTCCAACGAGAGAATACTTTGTTGCAACTGAAGCAATCAAAAAACTAGACTCTGAAGCCTTTGTAATAATAATTGATACATACGAAGTGCAAGGACATAAAGCATAAATAGAAAGAAGTGATTTTGTGGATTTAATCAGAATAACAAATGTAAAAAAAACCTACAAAACTGGCGTTACTGCTATTCAAAATTTAAATTTAACCATCGCTAAAGGAGATTTTGTCTTTATAATAGGTTCAACTGGCTGTGGTAAAAGTACTTTAATAAAAATGTTATACCGCGAAGAAAAACCAACATCAGGGCAAATAATTGTTGGAGGAATAGACGTTGGAAAACTAAGAAATGGAAAAGTATATAAAATAAGAAGAAAAATTGGTGTTGTATTCCAAGATTTCAAATTACTTCCAAAATCAACAGTATATGAAAATGTGGCTTTTGCCTTAGAAATATTTGGTCTTCCAAAAGATGAAATACACGCTAAAGTATTAAAAGTCCTAGAATTAGTTGGTTTAAAAAGTAAAGTTAAAAACTATCCATCACAATTATCAGGTGGTGAACAACAACGTGTCGCTATCGCAAGAGCCATAGTTAATGGTCCAAAATTATTAATCTGTGATGAACCAACAGGAAACTTAGACCCATCAACTGGAATGGAAATCATGGAAGTACTAGAAGAAATCAACAAATTAGGTACAACAATTATTATGGTTACCCATGATATTAACATAGTTAAAAAAATGAACAAAAGAGTTATTGTTTTAGATTCAGGTAGAGTATTAAAAGATTATGAGAAAGGAACATATAGTAATGAAAACATTTAGAATTATTGGAAGAAACTTTAGGGATGCCTTTAAAGGTGTATTTAGAAATTTTTCATTATCATTTGCCTCTATCTCATGTATTACAATAACCCTAATTGTCGTTGCCGTATCTATGGTTTTATCTAATAATGTTGATAACTTCACTAAATTAGTCGAAAGAGATGTCACAATTGTAGCATTCATCGATAATGACATAACCAATGACCAAATAAATGAAATAAAAGATAAAATAAGTACAATTAATAATGTAGAAAATTATGAATTTCGTTCAAAAACAGAAATTACTAAAGAAATGCGAGATTCATCTGAAGTATTTGATAGTATAATGAGAAACTGGACTGATGAAGAAAATCCAATTCAAAACACATTCCAAGTCAAAGTAAAAGACATAGAAAAAATTGACAATGTTGCTAAGCAAATAGAAAAAATTGATGGTATAACCTTAGTTAAATATGGTGAAGGTATGGTAGAACAATTAATTTCAACTTTTGATTTTATTCATAAAATATGTATAGGTGCCGTAGTTGCCTTAATCTTAGTTACCGCTTTCTTAATCTCTAATACTATCAAAATAACAATCAATTCAAGACAAAGAGAAATTGGTATTATGCGATTAATAGGTGCTTCTAATTTAAATATTAGAATACCATTTATCATTGAAGGATTATTATTAGGTGCTTTAGGTTCAATTGTACCTATACTTGCCACAGTATATGGATATAGTGCCTTATATAAAAATTTCGATGGACATTTATTCTCGCCATTCATTAAATTAATTGAACCAATACCATTTGTCTACACAACTTCATTAATCTTACTTGCCATTGGTATTGCTGTTGGTATGTTTGGTTCATGGAGAGCAGTTAAAAAATACTTAAAAATCTAACTCTGATTAATTTCAGAGTTTTTAAATTTCGAAAAAATTGTAATAAAAATAAGATATTTCCTTTATATATGTTATAATTTAATAAATTGTTATATATAAGAGATTTGGATTTTTAATTAGTCAGAAAATATTAGAATGCTTATATAAGAATCATGATTATAAACCAAATAGCGAAGTAGCTAAAATAAAAAAATTAACATTGTATTAAAAGAGGTGGACAAATGAGAGTAGTAAGTATAGGAGATTTAGTAACAGATTACTATTATAAAGGTAAAACATTACTAGGAGTTTGTGGTGGTATGACTTCACATAATATAATTGCTAATTTAGCCCATAAAAAAATACCAACTTTAGTAATTGGCGTATGTGGTAATGATAGTGCTGGAAAAATTGCCATAAAAAGTCTGCAAGACTTAAAAGTAGAAACAAAAGTTGAAATAAAAGATAACATAAAAACTAGATGTTTTCATGTATCATTTATAGAAAAAGATAATAAAATAAACTTTACTTCCAAGAAATCATGTCCAATTTGTAATAAAAAACATTGGTATGAAAATAGTGAGATTGATGTTCAAAACACCTTAAATCTCATTGATAAAAAGGATATATTAGTTTTTGATAATCTAAATGAAAAAAATATAGAAATAATAAATAACGTGCCAAATATAAAAATGCTTGATTTAGGCTATCAAAATGATTTAGAAAACCTTTCTAATAAAGAAATTAAACAAATTTTAAGTAAATTTACAATGATTAATCTTAATCAAAGAGTAGAAGATTATCTATTTAAACGTTTTAAAACAACCAATATTTTGAATATTGCTAAAGATTTAAATTTATTAATAGTAACAAAAGGAAAATCAGGTGCCGACTTTATATATAATAATAATCTTATTTCTAAAAAATTAAAAACAATTTCAAAAGAAATAGACCCAACTGGAGCTGGAGATGCCTTTTTTGGAACATTCATTTATGAATTTATAAAAAATGATTACCAAATTGATAATAATTATATTAAATCTTCATTTGAAAAAGCTGTTCATTTAACTAACAAGGTAGTTCAAAATATAGGCTCAAGAGGACATTTAAATAAACTTTATAAAATCAAAAAACTACCTAATATATGTACATGTGAAAAATTCATATATGAGCCTAGAAAACAGATTACAAGATGTAGTCTCAATGTCAATAATTTAAAATCAAGAGTACTTAATGCCATTAAAAGTCCAGCCTATAATCAATTAAAAAATATAGATTTCAGTAAATTAAATTCTATATTATTTGTAGGAACTGGTGGCTCTTTTCCTGCTGGAGTATTTGCCAGTAGAGTAATTAATAATCTATATGGAACCAATACTTTAAGCATATTGCCAAGAGATATTTTATTCCGTAATAATAGTAAAGTAGATAAAGTATTCTTATTTTCTTATTCTGGTACCACCAATGACTTATTAGAAGGAGTTAAAAGTTTTGATAACAATGATAAAATAATTATTACAAAAGGACAAAAAACAAAAGTTTCCGAAAAAACAAGTATTTCAAAACAAAACATTATCTCTTATAGAACTGTAAATAATAAAGCCAAAGAAAGAGGTTTTCTAGCCTTTGAAGGAACCCTTTCCCCAGCTAGTTTATTTCTAAAATTATATTTTGATATTAAAAAATTAAATAATGCTGACAAATTTATTCTAGATAGCTTAAATTATTGGAATAATTATTTTGATGAATATTTTAAAATTAATAAGAAATTTTTAAAGAAAATTTTAACCAAAGGAAATATTTTAAATATCTTTACAGGAGATTATACGATTACAGCTAGTAAATATTTAGAAAGCACTTTAGTTGAATCAGGAATATTTCATATTTTGATTCACGAAAAGAAAAACTTTTCTCATGGAAGATTTATAAATTACGAAAACTTATCTACAAAAACCAACTTATATTTAAAAACAAAAAACACAACAAAGTATGAAGAATCATTGCTTGAATATTTAAAAGATGGAAATAATATAATCATTGAAAGTAAGTATGAAGGTATATTAGGAGAATATGATCTCTTAGTAGCAATGCAGTATTTAATATATAACATAGGAAAACTAATAAATATAGATTTATCAAAACCTAAATATACCGAAAACGCATTAAAAGTTTATTTTTATAAAGGACATCTTTAAACAAATTAAAACTAATCCTTTTTACAAACTAAATTTAAAATAAAAATCTCTCCATTTATTTCATGGAAAGATTTTTATTTACATATGTAATTAATTTATTTCTTAATAAGTCTCTTTTGCTTCTCTTTTTTAGAATATTTTAAATTATTCAAACAATTTATAATAGCCTGAGCTAATAAATTATCGGTACATTCATTTTTAAAATCAACTATTTGTTTTAAATTAAATGAACAAAAAATATTTTCAATTCCTTCATCCTTTAAAGGTACTATTGAACAAATTATTTCATTACTATTACCTTTCATACTAGTTACTTTTAATTGACTATGTTCAATTAATGTTTTACCATCAGCCCATATATCATCTAATTTCTGTTCAAATGATATATTTAAATTATAAGGTTTAGAATCATAACACCCTTCTATTGATATATTAACCATTACAGGGTCAGGATTATTATCAATAATAAATTTTATATATTCTTTTTTAGAACAAAGCGAAGTTGGATAGTAAATAAAAGGAGCATGACAACCACTAATGCATATATCTTCATATTTTTCTTTTGTTATAAATATAATTTCATCTATAATGTCATCTAATTTTATCATAACTTTGTTATTTAAAATAAAACTATTTAAATCTTGTTGAAGAATATCAATTTGACTGTTAATTGGTTTTATATCCCTTTCAAATTTACTATTATAGTATTCAATTGTATTTTCTAATTCAAAATATAAACTTTTAATTTGTTGTTCATATAAATCTATTTGCTGCTTCATATTTTCATATTGGGTAATATCTTCTTCAATACTTTTCATATAAATTCCTTCTTTCATAAAGAGAATTATATAAAATAAACATTTTATTTGTCAATAAAAACATCTTATAATATATAAACATCAAGCAATATATTATTATAAATACTTATCAAGTAGAAATATTTGTGTTAAAATATATAATCAAAAGGAGAAACGACCATGGAAAAATATATCTTAAGTCAAATGACAGATAAAAACTTTACAAAAGCTGTTACCACAATATACATGCAAACAATATATAATAATGACCAATATCCAGAATATTTAAAATGGTTTTATACAGTAAATATTCCTAGAATATTTAAAGGAGAGGGAGACATAATTTTTTATCTAGATGGGTTAGAAATAGTAAGTTTATCAACCTTAAAAAATACTGATGAAAAGAAAATATGTACTTTACTAGTAAATGAGGATTATAGAAAAAAAGGTTATAGTAAACAAATAATAGAAGATTCTTTTGAATATTTAAAAACAGAAACCCCTTTAATAACAATCCCAACTAAAAGACTATCTGAATTTGATAAAATAATAGAGGCCTATCATTGGAAAGAAACAGATAGAACAGATGAATATTATAGTGAAGAAGTTATATTTAATAAACCTAAAATACTAAAGAAATAACAGTTATAAAAAATAAAGTCCATACATATAATTATTTGGGTGATAATATGGATTTTAAAATAGGAGATTTAGTAACCCGTAATTCACATAATAATGATATTATATTTAAAATACTAAGAATTGATGGAGATATGTGTGAATTAAAAGGAATCAATGTTAGATTACTAGTTGATAGTAGTATTACAGATTTAAAAAAACATGAAGGAGGCGACATTGAAGGCGAGAAACCATTTTTAGAACGTATTCAAAAAAGAGAAGAACTAGATAGAAACGATTTTTTCTATTTGCCAGGCAAAATTCTTCACATAGATAGTGATGAAGATTTTTTAAAAAGATGTTTAAACTATTATAAAGAAACAAACATATGGGCTATGGGTATTAATGAAGAAGAAAAAAACATGCCTAAATATATGATAGAATGGTTAAATGAATATAAACCCAACATCGTAGTAATAACGGGCCATGATGCCTATTATAAAAGAAAAGGCGATACAAACAATATAGAAGCTTATAAAAATAGTAAATACTTTTCAGAAGCAATTAAAGAAGCTAGAAAATATGAAAATAGCCACGAAAAACTAATAATTATAGCTGGTGGTTGTTCATCATATTATGAAGAATTAATAAGAGCTGGCGCTAATTTTGCCTCAAGTCCTAAAAGAATAAATATTCATGCCTTAGACCCCGCAATAGTTGCTACAAAAATGAGTTTATCAGACATTAATAAAGATATAGATATCAAAGACATATTAGATAAAACTAAATATGGAAAAGATGGTATGGGAGGAATAATAACAAAAGGAACAATGTATGTTGGTTATCCCCGCTAAAAGCTATAACACTCAAATAATTAAAAACGCTCTTATACCACATTTAGGCAAAACCTTAAAAATAAAATATAATTTAGGAAGAAATAAATATGAAACATATGATGCTAAATTAATAAAATTATATAATTGTGTTTTTTTAATCGAATTAACAGAAAATAAAATAATAAAATCTTTCTCATATGCTGATATTATAACAAAAACCATTAAAATATATGAATAAAGTAAGTATTTACTTGATTTTTATAATAAAATATTGTACAATGAAAATGAAATCATGCTAGAAGGGAGAGGTTAGCTTGAAAATCACATCAGTCAACGTTCGCAAAGTCGACAGTGAAAACCGTATGCGTGGTATCGTATCAGTAGTAGTAGATGACTGCTTCGCAATTCACGGAATTAGAATCATCGAGGGTGATAATGGCTTATTTGTAGCTATGCCAAGTCGTAAAAACAGTGATGGTACTTATCATGATGTCGCACATCCAATTACCCCAGAGTGCCGTAAAATGTTTGAAGATGCTATTCTCGAAGAGTATAATAAAGTTAAAGAAGAAAAAGGCGAATAAATCGTCTTTTTTTCTATAATTAAACATATATTTATTTAGAAAGGGTGGAAAAATATGGACAAAATAGATAGTGTTATAACCTCGTTAAACCATAGTATTACCATTAATGAAAGAAAAAACATAATTATCACAGGTGTAAAAAAAATAGACAGTTTTGATGAAAATGAATTTCTTATGGAAACTAGCATGGGAAATCTAACCCTAAAAGGAGAAGAATTAGAAATAATAAAACTTGATACATATCAAGGAAACGTTTCAATAAAAGGTAAAGTTGATAGTATTGCCTATACAGAAGATTCTGGAAAAGAAAAAGAAGGCGGATTATTTAACAAACTATTTAAATAATGTCATTAAACATTCAAATAAACTCTCTTATATTTTCCTTCGCTTTCGGTATCTTTTTCTCCATTTTTATAAATATCAACCATAAAATAATTTTCAATAGTAAAAAAATAATCAAAATAATAGGCACTACACTTGTAGTATTTTCAAGCGTTTTACTTTATTTTATAATATTGTTAAATATCAATAACGCAACATTTCATCCATACGAATTAATAATGATAGTAATTGGCTTTATATTAGAAAATATCATTCAAAAACAAATAAAAATAAAATTCAAACACTAATGCTTAAACATTAGTTTTAAACGTGTAAATAATTTGTCTAACAAACTAACCTACATTGTAAAAACATATGAAAAATGCTATACTTTTACTAGAAAGTAGGTGGTAAAATGGCTAAAAAACAAGTATCTAAAAAAGCAAAAAGAAGACTCATTGTATTTGGACCAATAGCTGTATTTATTATCATCTACTGTGCATTTACCTTATGTACTACCATTACTGATTTATATAAATTAAGTAGTGAAGAAAAAAATTTGAATAATAAACTAAATACCTTAAAAACAAGCGCTAGTGATTTAAAAACAGAAATAACCAAATTACAAGATAAAGACTATGTCGCAAGATATGCAAGAGAAAATTACCTATATACAAGAAATGGTGAATATGTAATAAAAACTGAAGAAAAAACAACCACTCAAAAAGAAAAGACAAAAAAAGATGAAAAATATATTATTTATATTTGTTTAATTGGTATAATATTAATTATCTTATTTATTATATTTAAACATAAAAAAAGAAAAAAGAAGAAAAGTTCCAAATAGCGGAACTTTTTATAATTTAAAATCATCGACAATTTCATCATTCATATCTTTACCATCAAAATATAACTTGTCTTTAAATTTAAAAATTAAAGCAATAATATTTGTGGGAAAAGACTTAACTAATTTATTATAATCAGTAATAATATCATTATAATATTTTCTAAAAGCAACAATTTCAGCCTCTGACTCATTCAAAGAAATATCAATTTTCATAAAAGACTCTACATTTTTAAGCTTAGGATATTCATTTTTATACTTTTCAAATTCCTTTAAAGCATCATATAATTTTCTATCTAATTCAAAATTACTAAGTTTTCTAGAACGAAGCTTTACAATTTGTTCAAGTACATTGTCTTTAGAATCAGTATTTGCCTTAATAATATCAATAGACTTATTAAGTAAATCAAACCTTTTTCTTAACACCGAATCAATATTCGCCTCAGCCTCATTAATTCTAATAATCAATACTTGAAATTGATTATAACTAGTTGCTAACCAAATAATAAGAAGCGAAATAGCTATTAAAATAGATGTTAATACAATAAAGACTCCCATATCATCACCTTAAAAACATTATAACAAATATTAATTTACTTTTCAATTATTAGGATAAAATTCAGGGTCAGAAATAATACGTTCATCAAATTTAATGAAATTAACATATATAATTAAAATTAAATACCAATCTCCAGTTTTAGGGTCGCTTAAAATAATATGGTCGCGCCCAGACTGTTCAATTATACCTGAAAAAACTTTATTTTTCCATTCATCAGAATCTGGATAAGAAGCATATACTTCAACCTTTTTCCCCCTATTTAACCTTAAAATATTTTCAATATAAGATTGTTCCAAAGGCACACTATAATTCATTTGTGTCTGTTGGTTAGGTATATTCCCACTACCAGAATAAATAGGATTACCAGGAAACCCTGTTTGGTTTACAAAATTATTGTTCATCTAATCATCCTTTCAATAATAATATATTCATAAAAACTAAAAATATGTTATACTAAAAAAGTAAAGGAGGATACCATGAAAGTAATTTTAGGCGTATCTAATCGCCATGTTCATTTAAAAAAAGAAGATTATGAGGTATTATTTGGTAATGAGCAAATAAATAAAGTTAAAGAACTACGCCAACCAGGTCAGTATGCTACTGATAAATTTGTAACAATTAAAAATGGAGATAGACAAATTAACCATGTTAGAATACTTGGACCAATTAGAAATTATACGCAAGTTGAAATTTCTAAAACAGATGCTTACACCTTAAAATTAAATCCACCAATAAGAACATCAGGGGATTTAAAAGGTTCAAGCCCAATAACAATAATTGGTCCAAATGGAGAATTACATTTAAATGAAGGCTGTATTTTAGCTAATCGCCATATCCATATTAGTCCAGAAGAAGTAAAACAATATAATCTAGAAGGTGTAAAAAAAGTTAAAGTAAAAATAGATGGAGAAAAAGGTGGCATACTAAATAATGTCTACCTAAAAATCCAAGAGCCATCATTATTAGAGATGCATATTGATACAGATGAAGGTAATGCCTTTAATATAAAAACAGGCGATGTTTTAGAAATAATTGAATTAGAAAGGGAAGATTAAATGAAATTACAAAACAAAGTAGCTGTTATAACAGGAGGGGCTATGGGTAATGGCCTAGGTATAGCTAAAGTTTTTTTAAAAGAAGGAGCTAAAATAGCTATATTAGACTATGATGAAAAAATAGCTGAAACCGTAAACAACTTAAACAAAAATAATAATGTTTTAGGATATAAATTAGATATTAGAGATGTAAATAAAGTAAATGAAGCCATAAAAGACATTCATGAAAAATGGGGTAAAATTGACATACTAGTAAATAATGCTGGAGTATGTAAATTAAAACCATTCATGGAAATGGAAGATGAATTAAGAGATTTTCATTTTGATATAAACATCAAAGGTACATGGAATGTTACTAAAGCTATACTTAGATACATGGAAAAAGGTTCAATAATAAATTTGTCAAGTGTCACAGGTCCTATGGTTGCTGATAGTGGAGAAGTTGCCTATGCCACAACTAAAGCAGCTTTAATTGGCTTCACTAAAGGTCTAGCCGCTGAATTAGCTTCAAAAAATATTAGAGTAAATGCTATAATGCCAGGTTATATAATGACTCCAATGGTTGAAGGGATGGCTAAAGAATCAAATGAAGAAAATCCAAATAGTGTTGTAGATGGTATAGCTCAAGGAATACCAATGAAAAGATTAGGAACCATAGAAGAATTAGGTAACTTAGCCGCTTTTCTAGCCTCAGATGAATCAAGTTATATAACTGCATCTGGCATAGTAATAGATGGTGGTTCAACCTTACCTGAAACCATGACCATGGGTGTATAAACTACATAAAAGTAGTTTTTTTCTTTACATAATATAATAATTTTGTTAAAATAACATACCACAAAGGAGAATAAATTATGCCATTAAAGAAAACACAAGATGAAATAAAAACTATCGTTAATAAATTATTTGAAGATTACATAGAAAAGAAAAGAACAAGAACTTTATATAAAACAGGTTTAAATACCCCAAAAAGATTACTTATATTTTATTATCTATTAAATGAAGAAAATCGACATCTAAATGTTAATAGTGCAACATTTTTAAAACATTATATTGCATCAGAATCAATACTAGAATATGCTCACTTAAACTATGAAAAAGAAGGCTTAAAAGCTATGTATGAATATTTATTATCAGATGAAATAGGCAAAAATTTTGATATATATACAATTTTAGATTTACACATAAAACTTTTTTCAAAAGCTCCATATCCAGAAAATGCTGGTCATTTTAGAAATGATAATGTATATCTTCCAAATACAGGTATTAATTTATCAGACTGGAGAGACATATGGCAAGAAGTAAAATCTTTAGAACCAAATGTTGAAGAAATTAAAAATTTGGGAAAAATAGTTAAAGAAAATAGAGCATATATATTTACATATATTGATAAATGTATCAAATTAAAATGTGATTTAATTAAAATTCATCCATTTTTTGATGGTAATGGAAGAACTATCAGAGCATTTATCAACAAATTATTTATGGATGTAGACTTACCGCCTATTTATATTTCCAGTCAAGAAAATATGACTTATAGAAGAACTATGCAAAAAGCTATAGGTGAAGAAAACGACTATTTATCTATAACTAAATTTTATTATTATAAAATATGTGATATGATTATAGAATTAGAAAGAAAATATAAAAATAATGCATATATATCATCCATGCAAACAGTAATAACTTTAGTAAAAAACATAAAAGACAATATAAATGAAGCTCATTATAGTTTAGATGAAGAAATAGCTGAGACAGTTAAAGATTATTTAGATGAAAAAGATATATCAGCCCAAATTTTTAATATCAGATTTTTTGAACCAACATTAAATCCACATGCCTTTGTAATGGCTAGTTGTCAAGATGGAGATAATATAAGACAAGTATTAATAGACCCAATTTTTACATACTTAGTTGAAAATATTAAAGTTAATCCAAATAACAAATTTGCCCCATTTTTAGAAAATTTAAAAGAAAATGGCGCAAGTATCGTTGATTACAAAAGCTTAACACAATATATATTATTATTTAATAATTTAGAAAAAACAAAGCAAAAAATTCCAAAATAAAATGGAATTTTTTTATTCAGTCTTTACAGTCGGAATAGCTTCGTCTAAAGAAATTTTATTTAAAGTAGGTTCAGTCCCTTTAATATAATATAAAATTTTAGCTTTAGACCCATCACTAGCAACCTTACCACTTATAGGGTCAATAGCCACCCCAACAACATTACTAGGAGTTTCATACCAAGTTTCCTCATCGGTTTTACCCTCTAAACATTTTTCCATAATATCTACCCAAGTATTTTTCAAATTAGAACTGTCTTTGCTAGAAACTTCTTTATTGTCATCATATCCTGTCCAGATACCAACAACCAAATCTTTATTATAACCAAAAATCAAATTATCCGTATTTGTTGTACCAGATTTAATTGCGTACTTATGAGTCATCTTAGACGCAATACTCAAACATGTAGGAACATTATAATCTTTAAATTCAGAAGCATAAGTAGTCGTTAAAAGTTCATTCAAAATATATACCGTATTTTTATTTAAAACATTTTCCAAATTAGGTTTATATTCATATAAAATATTTCCTTCCATATCTGTAACTTTACTAATAAAATAAGGTTTGACCTTATATCCCTCATTGGCTAAAGCCCCATAAGCCGCCATCATATCCATCATATTAATTTCTTCAGCACCCAAAGCTAAAGATGGTAAAGTGTTTAATTTTTCATTAATTCCAACTCTCCTTAAAATATCAGGTAAAGCTTCATCCCCTAAAAACAAATGTGTTTTAACCGCATAAATATTGTCAGAATAACTTATTGCTGCCGCTAAACTAATAGGACCATTCGCATATTCATCATTATAATTCTTAGGAGTATATGTCTTATTGCCAGAAAAACTAAAAGTTGTTTTCTCACTTGTAAAAGTAGTTGAAGGTGTAAATCCATTTTCTAATGCAGAATAATACAAAAATGGTTTAATAGTCGAACCAACCTGCCTTTTAGCCATAGTTGCTCTATTATATTGACTCTTATTATAATCTCTACCACCAGATAAAGCCAAAACCTTACCTGTTTTAGGGTCCATAATAACCCCAGCCATTTGTATCTCATCATTCGTAATATTTTTATTCGCACTATCTTCTAAAGCTTTTTGAGCACCCAAATCTAAGTTAGTATAAATCTTTAAACCACCAGTATCTAAAAATGAAGAAGGAATAGTTTTAATAGATTTTAACTCATCTAAAACCGCATCTTGATAATACATCATCATCTTTAAATTATCACTATTTTCACTTTTTTCATAGTTAAGTTTAGTATTGTAAGCCTCATCAGCTTGAGCCTCTGTAATATATCCGTTTTTAACCATTGAATCTAAAATAATCCTTTGCCTTGATTTCGCATTTTCTTCATCAATTAAAGGAGAATATCTACTAGGATTTTTAGGTATTCCAGCTAAAATGCTAGCCTCCGCTAAATTCAAATCCTTCGCTCTTTTATTAAAATAATATTTAGAAGCATTTTCAATACCAAATATACCACCATAATTAATAGTATTTAAATAACCTTCCAAAATATCATCCTTACTATAATGTGCTTCTAATCTAATTGTAATCCAAGCTTCTTTTATTTTTCTATCCCATGTTTTATCAAACTCCAAAAACAAATTCTTCGCAAACTGTTGGGTAATAGTTGAAGCTCCTTGTAAATTTTCTCCAGATTTTATATTCACAAACATCGCTTTTAAAATTCTTAAATAATCAAATCCTTGATGTTTATAAAAATTTTTATCTTCGGTAGAAATAGTCGCATTAATTAAATAATCAGATATATCATCCAAACTAACATTCTTATTAGAACTAGCCGTATAAATATTTTCATTAATATCATATAAATGATAACCATTTGCTCCAGTTATAGGTAACTTTGGCTGCATCTTCGCATATAAATAAATACCAAAGTAAATAAAAACAAAAAGTAAAATAAAGCCTAATATAATAAAAAGCCATTTTTTAGATTTTTTTTTCTTCATATAATCACTTTACTTTCTAAAATTATTATTGGAAATTTTTTTAAAAATATAAGTAAAAATATTATATATATGTTATAATCTTTGTGCGAGGAAAAAAATATGAGTAAAATAAACATAGAAACAATATTAAAAAATAGTGAAGAAGGCCATACATTTAAAGGTAAAGGTATAAAAAAAGATAATCAAATTATTTATCTTGATGAAAATGTCCAAACAAAAATAACTATAGATAATATAATAACTATCGAAAGAAAGGCCGACTATTATTTAAAATTAAATTTAAAAAAAGGTATAAAACTTAAAGGAACATACATAAATAATTATGGGAGATTTGAAATAGAAACATATACATCTAAAATTATTAATAAAGAAAATGAATTAAAAGTAATATATAAAATAATATCAAACCAAGAAGAAGTTGACACATTTACATTCAAATTAAAATTTTCACTTGACACATAGATAGAATATGATACAATGTTCTAAGATTAATTCCATTTTAATTAGGAGGTATAAATATGAAACTGTCAAAAATGACTAAAGAAGAATTGGAAGTTTATTCATATACTGAATTAGCTAGTATGATTTTAAAAGAAGAAAAAAGAAGTTTAAGCACTCCTGAATTATTCAAAAAAATATGTGCCTTATTAAATTTATCAGATGATGAATACGCAAATAAAATAGGAGATTTTTATACAACATTAACTACTGATAAAACATTTATTTTATTAGATGATGCAACATGGGATTTAAGAGACCATCATTCTGTTAAAGTATCATTAGAAGATGAAACTGAAGATGAAGAAGATTTAACAGAAACAGAAGAAGAACTAGATGATGAATTAGATGATATGGCCGATGATGATATGCACGATATGGATGATGATTCAAATTTGGATGACCCAGATTTAGATGATGTTGACGATGTAGAAGACGTAGACGATGATTTAACAATAATAGATGAGGAAGAATTAGATTAAAATATGTTCGATATAATTTATAATTTAGAAAATCAAAATTTTGATTTATCCAATTTTGATTATCTTTCAGCTAAATATATTTTAATACCTATTTTAAAGCAAACAGATTATGATGATTTTGGCAAATATTATGATGTTACAGCTTATATTGTAACAAAAGGGTATATCAAAGAAAAAAAAGAACAAATAAAATATAATACTGACCACATCATAACTTATAAAGCTGTTTTACCATTTTATGTAAATTCATCATATGAAATAGTGTATTCTAATTCTGGACAAGAAATTGAAGTCAATGATGTATTTGATACCTATGAAGAAGCTAAAGGATATGCAAATGAAGTAAATCAAGCAATGTTCATAGATAGTATCTGCTTTTATCCATTAAAATATCTTGAAAATAATTATGATAAAGAAGTAAAAGAAAGAGAAAAAGCATACCAAAGATATAATGAAATCGAACATAAACTTTCAGTATTAACTGATAAAATACCAATAACTCCAATAAACTGGGGGAAAAATATTGAAAGTAAAACATTATTAAAAAAATATAAAAAATAATTACCAAAAACGAACCAATTAACGGTTCGTTTTTTAGTCAATGTTTTTAAAAAATTCTGTCATAGGCACATCTAATATTGCAAGCAATTTTTTAGTAAGAATAACTGATATTCAAAGTACAGTACAAAGTGGTAGTGCGACAAATGCAGTAGAGCCAAGTTATACAGATACTACAGCAACTTTTAAAACAAATTTAGTATCACCAGGAGATTCCATGAAATATGATATAACAGTATCAAATGAAGGAAGTATAGATGCAGCACTCGAAAGTATAGAAGTAAATACTAAAGAAAATGAAGCAATAACCTTTGAAACAAGTGGAATAGAAAATGGAGATAAATTAGAGGCTAGTCAAACAGATATATTAACAGTAATAGTAAGTTATAATAGTAGTGTAACAAGTCAACCAGAAAATACAAATAGTACAATAACTGTTACTTTAAATTATAAACAAGATGATGAAACAGTAGTTCCACCAACTCCAACTATAATAATAGGTGGACAAGAAGTTGAAATAGTAACAACAGGTGATGGTCTGTATAAAGATGAATACGAAGACGGAAAATATACTTATAAAGGAGCCAATCCAAATAACTATATAACATTTAATAATGAGACATGGAGGATAATATCTGTTGAAAATGATGGAACAATAAAAATAATGCGAAATGAAAATATAGGTAATAGAGTATGGGATATAGGTCATAGTGATAATTGGGAAACAACAGATATAAAAACATATTTAAATGGAGAATATTTAAGTAGTATAACAACAAATCAAGATAAAATAGTAAGCCATACATGGAGTATAGGCGAAGTAACAAATGATAATAGTGATTTAGCTGGACAAATAGTAGATGAAAATGGAACACAGTCACAAAGTATAAGTATTGGAATGATAACTGCAAGCGAATATTTGAGAGCAAATACAAATTTAGAACAATGTGGAAGTTTTAGTTTAACTAATGATAATTATTCAAAGTGTAAAATGACTAATTGGATTTTTAATATAGTGCCTTCAGATGATTTCTTATGGACTATTTCACCTGGTATTAATAGAGACGAAGTCTTTATTATTGATTCATATGGTGGTTTGTCTCTGGGTGTTGCGAACGCATTTCTTGGCGTTTCCCCGGCTGTCTATCTAACATCAGATATCATCTTAACGGGAGATGGAAGCCAAGGTAATCCCTTTCAAATAATAGCTTAACTAATGGAAGATAGGAAAACAAAACCTATCTTTTAAAATATCAACATTTGCCTAATATCATAAAATATAGTATAATCTTATTGCAAAAAAGGTGATGAAAATGTTAGAAAGATTAAAAGCCATTGAAGAAAAATATAATGAATTATCAGAAGAATTAAGTAAGCCAGAAGTTTTAAGTGATATTAAAAAAACTTTAGAACTCTCTAAAGAACAAGCCTCTTTAAAAGAAGCCTATGATGCTTATCAAAAATACAAAAAAATTGAATCAGATTTAGAAGAAGCTAAAGAAATGACAAAAGATAAAGAATTAGGAGAATTTGCTAAAGAAGAAGTTTCTAGATTAAATAAAGAAAAAGAAGATTTAGAAAAGCAAATTGAAATTATCTTACTTCCAAAAGATCCAAATGATGGAAAAAATGTTATTGTTGAAATAAGAGGAGCTGCTGGTGGAGATGAAGCTAATATTTTTGCTGGTGATTTATATAGAATGTATACAAAATATGCTGAAAAACAAGGTTGGAAAATTGAAGTATTATCTGAAGAACATTCTGATGCTGGAGGATATCCATTAGTTGAATTCATGGTCAAAGGTGATAGTGTATATTCAAAATTAAAGTATGAATCGGGCGCTCATAGAGTTCAAAGAGTTCCTGTAACAGAAACGCAAGGTAGAGTCCATACTTCAACAGCAACTGTCCTAGTCATGCCTGAAGCCGAAGAAGTAGATATTGAAATAAATCCAAGTGACTTAAGAATTGATGTTTATAGAAGTACCGGAGCAGGTGGACAGTGTGTAAACACAACCGATAGTGCTGTTAGAATAACTCATTTACCAACCAATACCGTTGTAACTTGTCAAAATGAAAGAAGCCAAATTCAAAACAAAGAAAAAGCTATGCAAATGCTTAGAACAAGATTATATGAAGCCAAAATAAGAGAGCAAGAAGAAAAATTAGGAAGTGAAAGAAGAAGTAAAATAGGAACAGGCGATAGGTCAGAAAAAATAAGAACATATAACTATCCACAAAATAGAGTAACTGATCATAGAATAGGTTATACAACTAAAAACCTAGATAGGGTAATGGAAGGAAACCTAGAAGATATAATAGATGCATTAATAACCGAAGACCAAAACAGAAAATTAAAAGAGGCTTAAATGAAAGAAATAGAGTATTTAAAAAAATATCTTCCAAAAGATAAATTAGAAAAAGGATTAAAAGAATTAAAAGAAGGAAGACCAGTTCAATATATTATAGGTAACGTAGATTTTTATAATATAAATTTATTAGTAAATGAAAATGTATTAATTCCAAGATTTGAAACTGAGTATTTAGTAGAAAAAACAATAAATTATGCAAAAAATTTAAAAGAGCCTTTAGATATACTAGATATAGGAACAGGCACAGGAGCCATTGCTATTTCTTTAGTTAAAAATCTTTCTTGTAATGTTTTGGCCACTGACATATCAAAAAAAGCTTTAGAAATAGCTAATGAAAACGCCAAAAGAAATAATGTTAAAATAAACTTTAAACAAAGTGATATATTAGAAAATGTAAAAGGAAAGTTCGATATAATTATAAGTAATCCACCATATATTTCTAAAGATGAAATCATCGATCCATTAGTAAAAAATAACGAACCACATATAGCTTTATATGCAGATAATAATGGTTTATATTTTTATGAAGAAATATTAAAAAACATAAAACCACATTTAAAAGAAAAAAGTATTATAGCTTTTGAAATAGGAATGACACAAAGTGAAGAAATAACAAAAATAGCCAATAAATATCTGCCAAAAGCGAAAATAGTAACAGAAAAAGATTTAGCACAAAAAAACCGATATATATTTATTTTTATTTAAAAAACTTATTTCTAGCATTTAATAGAAATAAGTTTTAAATTATTACATACGCACGCTAGAAGCTCTTTTAATAGCATGAAATCTAGCCTCATTATTTAGTCTCATATTTATTTGACAATCAAATCGAGATGCCGCTTTTTCTTCAGTACTAGGAACATATCGCATACGTTGTTCATAAGCTCTTTTTTCATCTAAATAATAACTCAAATAAGCAATTAAAACTTCCACATTTTCATCATTATCAGATTGCATTTTAAAATCATTAATAAACAGTTTTAATTCATCTGCAGTCATGTCACTTATTATATTATCAATTTCATTAACCTCTTTGGGAAAAAAATTAGACACTAATCTATTTAAAGGATATGAATTAATGAAACGCCCAACTTTAACTATATCTTCAGATTCATAACTATCATTTATTATTTTTTCAAAAATAATAATCATTTCTGTGAATAAATCATTACTTTTATCATAACTATTAATAAAATTTAAAACAGTCAAGTATTGAGAAGCACTTTCCTCAACACCATGTATATACTTAAAATGCCCAATATTATCAATGATAGTTGTTCCACTAAGTACACCTATACAAAGTAATCTATTATTTAAACCATTAAAAGTCATAAAATTCCTCCTTGTAAAAATATATACTATTTATTTTTTTTTTGTCAATAAATAAAGAAAACAGTTGTTAAATGTTCAAAAACTCGTTATAATGAAAATGGTGGGAATATAATGAAAAAAGAAGAACTAAAAAATGAAATAATGAAAAATATAGACTTAAAGAAGCAAACCATGGAAGAACTTTGCAAAACTATTCATGCCAAAGGAGAATCTATGCGAGCTTCTTTTATTAATGCTTTAAATGAATTAGAAGAAGAAGGAAAAATATATTTAGATGAAGATGGTTTTTATAAAAGTTTTGATTCAAAACAACTAGGAAAAGTTCAAGGAATAATTCACATAAATAATTTAGGTAAAGGATTTGTTTTTATAGAATATAATGGCCATAAAATAAAATACATAATAAATGAAGAAAATTTAAATGGTGCTTTAGATGGCGATGTAGTAGTATTAAAAGATATCCATCATGGAAAAATAAACTATGCAGATGCTAAAGTTGAAAAAATAATTAAAAGAAATAAAGGAAAAACCATATTTGAATATGTAGGTGATGGAGAATTTATCCCATACACCACTCATGGAAATGTAACCATAATCTGCCCAAAAGAAGAATTAAAAAAACTAGTAATTGGCCATAGAGTATTAGTAAATATTGGAAAAGAAAGAATAGCTACCATTGAAAACAAAGCTATATTCGAAGGCCATATAGAGAAAATTATTGGCCATAAAGATGACCCAGATGCAGAAATAGCCACCATTGCTGCCGAGCACGCCTTTTTTAAAGAATTTCCAGAAGAAGTATTAAAGCAGTTAGAAACCATTCCAGATAGTGTAACAGAAGAAGATTTAGAAGGAAGAAAGGATTTAAGAAATAAAAAAATATTCACGATTGATGGTAAAGACACCAAAGATATGGATGATGCTATCAGTATAGTTAAAACAATTAATGGTTACTATTTCTTAAGTGTCCATATTGCCGATGTCAGTTACTATATTAAAGAAAATACTCCTTTAGATATAGAAGCAAAAAAAAGAGGAACATCTGCTTATCTAGCCGATACCGTTATTCCAATGTTTCCTCATCAAATATCAAATGGTATATGTTCATTAAATGAGGGGGTAGATAGACTAACTAAAACAGTAGATATGGTAATAAGCCCAACTGGTGAAATAGTTGATTATGATATATATGATAGTGTAATAAACTCAAAAAAGAAAATGAATTATGATGATGTTAATTCAATATTAGAAAAAGGCCTTGTTCCGAAAGGTTATGAAAATTTTGTTTATGATTTACTAATCATGGATGAACTATCAGAATTATTAAATAAAACACATAAAAAAGAAGGAAAAGTTGACTTCGCCTCAGATGAAATAAAAGTAATTACTTCACCAACTGGAGAAGCTTTGTCTTTTGAAAATCAAACTCAAAGAAAAGGTGAAAGACTAATTGAAAACTTTATGGTTGCTGCCAATAGCTGTGTTGCTGAATATTATAAATGGTTAGAAACTCCACAAGTTTATAGAATCCACGGAAATCCAAATGATGATAACCTAATTGAAGCATTAAAAACAATAAAAAAAGAAAAATTATGTTCAAAAGAACAAATAGATAGTTTAATAAATAAAATTAAAAATAATCATTATAATTCATGTGATTTAAATATGTTTTTAGAACAATTTAAAAATAATGAAAATTATCCAATCATATCTCATTTAATTTTAACTAGTATGAGTAAAGCCAAATACTCTAGTTCCTGTGATGGTCACTATGGTTTAGGCCTTCATTACTATACCCATTTCACCTCACCAATTAGAAGACATCCAGATTTAATGGTTCATAGATTATTAAATCCATATGATAAATATTCGTTATCTAAAATATCTAGTTATTATGAGATACTTCCAGACATATGTAGCCATGACTCTGAAATGGAAAGAGAAGCTGACAAAGCCGAAAGAGAAGTCTTAGATTTAAAAATGGCTGAATACATGCAAAGAGAATATGAAATGGATAGTGGAAAAATATACGAAGGAAAAATCATTGATATGACTCCATATGATACTAAAATAAAATTAAAAAATAACATTATTGGTCATGTAACTCCACAAGATGTAGCGCACGCCAAAGCCGTAGGTCATAACCAAAAATTAAAACTAGGCGAAAAAGTATATGTCTTAATTAAAGAAGTATCTATACCACATCGAATAATTTATTTTAATTTAAATTATAAAGAGTTATCAAAATCTAAACAAAAGGTTTTAAGATAACTTTTTATTTACACCTTTTCCAAATAAATCTTTCAAAAAAACTACTTATAACAAAGCAAAATCAACAATTAATAAACGTAAAAAATACGTTAAAGCAAATGTAAAGCAAACTTTCATACGGTTTATATATAAAACTGTGCTATAATAAAAAAGGTGGTTAAAAATGAATGACAAATTAAACTTACTATTAAATCAGATAAAGATAAATGAAACTACATATTTTGAAGGTGGTAAACTAGAAAAAATTATTTGTAACAAAGCCAAAGATAAATACGTTTTTTGCGTGTCTTTAAATAAACCACTACCAGTTAATCTATATGAAAATTTTAATAAAAAACTAAAACAAAGATTTAATGTTAAATCTATAAAATCAAAATTTACTACTAGTAATTTTAATATAGAAACTTTAACAGAATATTATAAACATTTTTTACAAACTTATAGTAAAGAAGCACCATTATTAGACATGTTCATAAATATACCTTTAAAAATAGATGAAGATAATCTAATCATTGAACTTACTAATAAAGCCGAAGAAATGAAATTTAACAGTATTAAAAAGCCTCTAGAAAAAGATTTAAATGAAGCTGGGTTTAATATAAAAATAATAACTAAAATCAATGAAGAAAAAGCCCAGGAATTAAGAGAGGAAATAGAAAAAGCAAAAGCTAAAGTAATTCCTAAAGTAGAAGTAAAAAAAGAAAGTCCATTTATCATGGGAAAAGAAATAACAGATGAACCAACTCCAATCAACTTAATTACCTTTGAAATGGATAATGTCACTGTAAATGCGAAAGTTTTTGGTATAGATGTATTTGAATCATCAAAATCTAATTTTAAAATCATCACTTTAAAATTAACTGATGGTACAGATAGTATGTACTGTAAAATATTTTGCCGAGAAGAAGATGAATTTAATAAATATAAAAAAGCCTTAAAAGAAGGAAAGTATTATATTATTAAAGGTTATACTAAAAACGATAAATACTCAGGAGAAATAGTCTTAAATGCTAGAGATATCAATATCTCTATGAAAGAAGACCAAGCAAGAAAAGATGAAGCTAAAATAAAAAGAGTAGAACTTCATGCTCATACTAAAATGAGTCAAATGGATGGTGTAGCAGATGAAGTAAAATTAGTTGAAACCGCTATGAAGTGGGGTCATAAAGCCATTGCTATAACCGACCATAATGGTTGTCAAGCTTTTCCTCATGTTTTTAATCTAGTAACTAAATATAATAAAGGAAAAGAAGATAAAGATAAATTCAAAGCTTTATATGGAACAGAGCTAACTTTAATTGATGATAGTGTAAATATTGTTTTAAGACCATCAGATTTGAAATTATTAGAAACAACATATGTTGTCTTCGACCTAGAAACAACAGGTTTTAATGCAGGTGGTGCCGATTCAATTATCGAAATAGGTGCCGTAAAAATAAATAATGGTGAAATAATTGATAGATTTGATGAATTAATTAACCCAGGCAGGAAACTACCAACAAAAATAACCGAACTAACTAACATTACTGATGAAATGTTAAAAGATAAAGATAACGAAGAAAATACTGTCAAAAAATTCAAAAAATGGGTTGGAGATTTACCTATGGTTGCCCATAACGCTAAATTTGATGTCTCATTTATTGTTATGGCTCATAGTAAATATAACTTGGGGAATTTTACTAATACTGTAATCGATACCTTAGAATTATCAAGAGCATTAGATACTGGTTACGCTAGACATAGCTTATCAGCTTTAGTTAAAAGATATGATGTTCCATGGGATGAATCAGCTCATCATAGAGGAGATTATGATGCTGAAGGAACAGCTTTGGTCTTTCATAAAATGTTAAAAAAACTAGTATCCAGAAACTTTGAAACAATAAAAGATTTAGATAAATTAGTTTCCAAAGATGAAATTCATAAATATGGTTCTAGTTATCATGTCAATATTTTAGCCAAAAATAAAACAGGATTAAAAAATCTATTCAAAATAATATCCCTAGCTAACACAAAATACTTATATAAAACTCCAAGAATTTTAAGAAGTGAAATAGAAAAACATAGAGAAGGTTTACTAATTGGTAGTGGATGTTATGAAAGTGAAATATTTAAACTAGCTAGAAGTAAAAATGATGAAGAATTAGCTAATTTAATTAATTTCTATGATTACATAGAAGTTCAACCACCAGAGGTTTATGACCATTTACTTCAAATGGGTGACTTTTCAAATAAAGCAGAATTAATTGAACACATTAAGAAAATAATTAGAGTTACTAAAGAATCAGGTAAACTAATAGTAGCCACTGGTGATGTTCACCAAATAGAGCCAGAAGATAGAATATATAGAGAAATCATTGTTAATCAAAAAGTTCCAGGTGGTGGAAGACATCCACTGGCTAAAAAAGATATCAAACAAATACCATCACAATATTTAAGAACAACCGAAGAAATGTTAGAAAACTTCTCATTCTTACCTAATGAATTAGCCGAGGAAATTGTTATTGATAACCCAAATAAAATAGCAGACATGATAGATATAATAGAAGTTATTATTGATACTGGAGGTATTCCTTTCGCTCCTAAAATACCTAATTGTACAGAAACAACTACTGATATGGTTTATGATAAAGCCGAAAGTATCTATGGTAAACCTTTACCTTATAACATTGAAGAAAGATTGGCTTCAGAGTTATATGGCGATGAGCCATTTAATACCATAAAAAAATTAATACCAAAAGATAACTTATCAGAAGAAGAATATCAAGCTAAAATTCATAAAAAATTAAATGAAGTTATGCGAAGTTATAAAGAAGGCGTAATAAATTTATTTAAAGAAGAAGACCCAAATATAACAGAAGAAGAAATAAAAAATAAAATGACAGGTATTATCGGAGCTAACTTTGATGTAATTTATTTAATTGCCCAAAAACTTGTAAAAAAATCAAATGATGATGGATACTTAGTAGGAAGTAGAGGCTCAGTTGGTTCATCACTAGTTGCAACCATGATGGGTATAACCGAAGTTAATGCCTTACCACCTCACTATGTCTGTCCAAACTGTAAACATTCAATCTTTGAATTAGATGGAAAACCACTGGGAGAAGATTATGGTAGTGGATATGACCTTCCAGATATGAACTGTCCAAAGTGCAATACCAAAATGAACAAAGAAGGACAAGACATGCCGTTTGCTACATTCTTAGGATTTCATGCTGATAAAGTTCCAGATATTGACTTAAATTTCTCCGATTTAAACCAAGCAGCTGCCCATGAATATACTAAAGTATTATTTGGTATTGATAATGTGTATAGAGCTGGAACAATTGGCACCGTTGCCGATAAAACAGCTTTTGGTTATGTCAAGGGTTACTGTGAAGATAAAGGAATATCTATGCGCACAGCTGAAGTTGAAAGATTAGCTAAAGGTTGTACAGGAGTTAAAAGAACTACGGGACAGCATCCAGGTGGTATAGTCGTTATCCCAGGATATATGGATGTCTTTGATTTCACACCATTCCAATATCCAGCCGATGATGTAACCTCTGCATGGCGTACAACTCACTTTGATTACCACGCTATTGACCAAGATGTTTTAAAATTAGATATTTTAGGCCATTCAGGGCCAACTAAATTAAGATTAATTCAAAATATAACTAGTGATGATGTAACTAAAGTACCATTAGATGATAAAGAAACAATGGGTATATTCCTATCTCCAAAACCTTTAGGTGTAACCAAAGAACAAATTATGAATGATACAGGAACATTAGGAATACCAGAATTTGGAACACCATTTACCTTACAAATGGTTAAAGAAACAAAGCCTAAAACCTTTGCTGAGTTAGTTAAAATATCAGGCTTATCACATGGTACTGATGTTTGGAATGGAAATGCTAAAGACTTGATTGACCAAGGTGTTGTTCCATTCAGTGAAGTAATTGGATGTCGTGATGATATAATGGTATACCTAATGTATCATGGTGTAGAACCTATTAAAGCATTTAAAATAATGGAGTTTGTCAGAAAAGGTAAAGCTTCAAAAGAACCAGAGCAATGGGCTGAATATGTCGAAATATTAAAAGCTGCTGACATTGAGCCTTGGTTTATTGAATCATGTAGAAAGATTAAATACATGTTCCCAAAAGCTCACGCCGTTGCTTATGTAATCAATGCCTTTAGACTAGCATATTACAAAGTTCATAAACCAGCTGTCTATTATGCCGCTCAGTTTTCTGCCGAATATGATGACTTTGACATTGAAGCTATGATAAAAGGTTATGAAACAGTTAAACAAAGAATCATTGAAATAAATGAAAAAGGCTATGATGCAACTAATAAAGAATCATCAGTCTTAGAATGTCTAAAAGTAGCATTAGAAGCTTTAGCGCGTAATATTAAATTTAAACCAGTTGACTTATATAAAAGTCATTATCACGATTTTGTAATAGATGATGATGGAAATCTAATTCCTCCATTTAGATCCATTGATGGACTAGGAGAAGTAGTTGCTAAAAATATTGTTTTAGAAAGAGAAAAAAGAGAATTTATCAGTATTGAAGATTTACAAAAAAGAGCAAAACTTTCTTCAACCTTAATTGAAAAACTTCGCTCAATGGGAATATTAGATGGTATGGATGAATCAAGTCAATTAACCTTATTTTAAAAAGATGATTTAAATAAAGTCATCTTTTTTATATAAGTAACATTCTCCAAAGATTCCTATTATTTGACAAAGTGTAAACTTCTATTTTCTATATATAAATTTAATATTTATAACTTAAAAAAAGGAATCCACTATATAAACATCGTATGTTTATATATAGGAGGTTGTTTTAATGAGCTACTATAATGAAATAAAAGAAACATTAGTAAAAAATGAAGTTTATAAAAAAGTAAAAGATTACTCAAAAAACAAAAGTGATTTAAATGCTTACTATGAAGTAGGAAGATTAATAATAGAAGCACAGGGCGGTGAGGCTAGAGCTAAATATGGAAATAAATTAATTAAAGAATATTCAGAAAGATTAACTAAAGAACTTGGTAAAGGATATACGGAGAGAAATTTACGTAATATGAGAAGTTTTTATATAAAATTTAAAAAATGGCACACACTGTGTGCCGAATTATCTTGGAGTCATTATAAATTACTTTTACCAATTAACGATGAAAGTGAATACAAGTATTATATTTATATAGCTAGCAAATTAAATCTATCAGTAAGAGAGTTACTTGAAAGAGTAAAATCAAAAGAATATGAAAGGATAGGGCAGAATGTAGATTTTGAAGAATCTAAAGTGAATACCTTAATTAAAAATCCAATATTAATTAAAGTAAAAAATAAAAATGAGAAATTAACTGAATATGCTTTACAT
This sequence comes from uncultured Bacilli bacterium, assembly GCA_944329375.1. Lineage (GTDB taxonomy): Bacteria > Bacillota_I > Bacilli_A > RF39 > UBA660 > Coprosoma. Next base: position 28,465 of record CALVIB010000001.1, read on the forward strand.
CAAGCTATTTTAGAAAATATGGAAGAATTTTTAAAAGAACTAGGTGTAGGTTTTGCTTTTATTGGTAGTGAAGTAAAAATAAAATTAGGAGATAGATATAATTATGCTGAATACATCGGACAAATTACCAAATATATAAATTATGTAGATAAAAACATCAAAAAACCATTTCATGAAGGTACTGTTGGTGTGATTATATGCAAAAAAGATAATAAATATGTTATGGAATACTGCACTAATCCAAATATCTTTACATCTACTTATCAGACAATATAGAAAAAAGCGATACATTGAACTTTTATGATTAAAAAACATTAGTAAAAAATAGTATTTTATTTTAATAATATCTTTTCAAAATCACTTGTTATAATATGTTTATTAATGCTAAAATATTATTAGGTGATAAGTAATGAAAAAAATAATAATGATAGATGGAAATAACCTAATGTTTAGAAGTTACTATGCTACTGCATACAATGGTAACTTTATGAATAATAGTAAAGGTTTTCCAACCAATGCCTTATTTGGTTTTGCAAATATGATTAATAAAATAATAAATGAAGAAAATCCTGAATATATAATAGTTGCTTTTGATAAAGGAAAAACTTTTAGACATGAACAGTATGAAGGATATAAAGATGGTAGAGTTGAAACACCAGATGAATTAATAAAACAATTTCCCAAAGCTAAGGAATTATTAACAGCTATGGGTATTAAATACTATGAAATAGAAGGCTATGAAGCTGATGATATTATTGGAACATTTGCTAAATTTTGTGATGATGATAAGGATTTTATAGGAACAATTGTAAGTAGTGATAAAGATTTACTTCAGTTAATTTCTACTGATGTAGATATTAAACTACTAAAACAAAAAGATTATATTAGATATAATGAAAAGACATTTGAAGAAGCTTATGGAATAAAACCTATAAATGTTATTGATTTAAAAGCTTTAATGGGAGATTCTTCAGATAATATTCCAGGAGTTAAAGGAATAGGCGAAAAGACTGCTTTAAAACTTCTTCACGAGTATAAAACTTTAGATAACATATATCAAAATGCAAATAATATTAAAGGAAAATTAGGTGAAAAACTAAGAAATGATAAAGAAAATGCTTATAAATCATATCATTTGGCCACAATAATTAAAGATGTCCCTTTAGAAATTACAATTGAAGATACAAAGTATAAAGGAGAAAATAAAGAAGAACTAAATAAAATATATGAAGATTTAGAATTTTATTCATTTTTAAAAAAAGAAATCAAAAAAGAAAATCCTAAAAAAGAAATTAAAATTCAAATTATAAAAAATGTAGAAGACATAAAAATAACTAGTGAAGTAGCAGTTTATTTAGAAGTCTTTGGACAAAATTATCATAAATCACAAGTTTTAGGTATGGGAGTTTATAATGAAGAAATAGCTTACTTTATTCCACTAGAAATATTGAAACAAAACCCTAAATTTTTAAAAGAAAACATAAAATATACTTATGATTTAAAGAAAATGTTAGTAGCCTTAAAATGGCTAAATATAGACATAAAAAAAGTAACCTTTGACACTATGATAGCTGGAGCTTTGCTTGATTATAATATGAAAGAAGATATTGCCTATTTAGCAAATCAAATAGATTACAAATTAGAATTTTATGAAAAAATATATGGAAAATTCATTCATTTAAAAATGCCATCAGAAGAAGAAATTGCTAAAGCTTGTGTTGATAGGGCTAAATTCATTTATGAAACAAAAGAATTTTTTGAAAGCAAAATTAAAGAAGAAAATATTGAATATCTATATAATGAAATAGAATTTCCTCTCGCAACAGTTTTAGCCGATATGGAATATGAAGGCGTTAAAGTCGATAAAACAGTTTTAAGAGAAATGGGAGAAGATATCAAAATAAAACTAGAACTATTAACTAAAGACATATATAATAATGCTGGATGTGAATTTAATATATCATCACCAAATCAGTTAAGTGAAGTGTTATTTGAAAAATTAAATCTTCCACATAAAAAGAAAACAGCTAGTGGTTATTCCACAGCTATTGATGTATTAAATAAATTAAAAGATAAACACCCAATCATAAATCAAATAATTGAATATAGAAAACTATCTAAAATATATGGTACATATGTAGAAGGTTTAATAAATGCTACCAAAGATGATAAAATACACACAATTTATACCCAAAATTTAACTAGAACAGGTAGACTTTCATCGATAGAGCCAAATTTACAAAACATACCTATTAGAGACAATTATGGAAAGCATATAAGAAAAGCATTTATACCATCTTATGACTATATTTTAAGTGCTGACTACTCACAAATAGAACTTAGAATATTAGCTCATATGGCTGATGTTCCAGCCTTAAAAGAAGCCTTTAAAAATAAACAAGATATTCATGCCAAAACCGCCAGTGATATATATAAAGTACCAATAGAACTTGTCACTAGTGAAATGAGAAGAGTAGCTAAAGCTGTCAACTTTGGAATAATTTATGGTATTAGCAGCTTTGGTTTAGGAGAAAACATAGGTATGAGAGCAAATGAAGCCCAAAAATTCATTGATACTTATTTAGAAACATACCCAGGTATCAAAGAATATATGGATAATTCTATAAAGTATGCGAAAGAAAAAGGTTATGTAACCACCATGTTTAACCGAAAACGTAATATTCCAGAGTTAAAAAACACTGTTTATACAATTAGACAAAGTGGAGAAAGAATCGCTCTAAATACTCCAATACAAGGAACAGCAGCAGATATTATTAAACTAGCAATGGTTAAAGTATACAAAGCTATCAAAGAAAACAATTTAAAAACAAAAATGATAATTCAAGTACATGATGAATTAATATTTGATGTTCCAAAAGAGGAATTAGAAAAAGTAAAAGCATTAGTAACAGATATAATGGATAATGTGACTAAACTAAATGTACCACTTGATGTAGATATAAACTATGGAAAAAATTGGGCAGAGGCAAAATAATGGCAAAAAGAAGTAAAAAGAGAAATATATTTATAACAGTAATAACTTTAATCATTGTTTTAACATTAACATATCAAAATGAAATAAAAACATTCCTAACAGAGCCACTAATAGAAAATCACACCTATACTTTAGAAAATATACCAGCGTATAACGGCAAAGCATATGTAACAGTAAATGATAATAAACCAAATTTTACTGAAGAAGATTATAAAAAAGAAACCTTTGAATCATATAGTAATTTAGATTATTTAAAAAGAGCTGGAGTAGCTTATGCGAAAGTATCAAAAGAAACCATGCCCACAAAAGAAAGAGAATCAATTGGCATGATTAAACCCTCTGGCTGGCACACCATTAAATATGATATTGTAAGTGGTAAATATTTGTATAATAGATGTCATTTAATTGGATACCAGTTAACAGGTGAAAATGCTAATGAAAAAAATCTAATAACCTGTACAAGGCAAACTAACGTAGGAGCAATGCTTAATTTTGAAAATGAAGTAGCAGAATATATAAAAAATACGAATAATCACGTTTTATATAGAGCAACCCCAATATATGAAAATACTAATTTACTTGCTAGTGGTATTCAAATAGAAGCAAGTTCCGTAGAGGATAAATGTAAGGACATATGTTTCAATGTCTACATTTATAATGTTCAAGATGGAATAACCATTGATTATACAAATGGTAATAGTTATTTATCTTGACTTATAATCAAAATATTCCCAAATAACATAAATAATAAATTTAATTTGTTCGATTAAATAAAACATGGAAATTTCTCCTTTCATATATTAACATACGATGAAAAGAGAACATTTCCTCTTTTTAGTTGCAAAAAAAAACTGAAATTCATCAGTTTTTAGGTACTAATTTATCTTTACCACCCATATAAGGTCTTAAAGCTTCTGGAATATTAACTGAACCATCCTCATTTACATTGTTTTCCAAAAAGGCAATCAAACCTCTAGGCGTAGCTAAAACAGTATTATTTAAAGTAGTAACAAATTCATTACCATTCTTAGTTTTCATTCTAATGCCAAGTCTTCTTGCTTGCGCATCACCTAATATTGAACAAGAACCAACCTCAAAATACTTATTTTGTCTAGGACTAAAAGCCTCAACATCACAAGATTTAACCTTTAAATCAGCCAAATCTCCACTGCAACATTCTAGTGTCCTAACAGGAATATTTAAACTTCTAAAAAATTCCACAGTATATTTCCACATCTTATCATAAAATTTCATGCCATCTTCAGGCTTGCATAAAACAACCATCTCTTGTTTTTCAAATTGATGTACCCTATATAATCCACGTTCTTCAATCCCATGAGCTCCAACTTCTTTTCTAAAACAAGGTGAATAACTAGTCAAAGTAATAGGAAGTTCTTCTTCTTTAATAATTTGTCCTTGAAATTTACCAATCATAGAATGTTCAGAAGTACCAATCAAATATAAATCTTCGCCTTCAATTTTATACATCATCGCATCCATTTCCTCAAAACTCATAACACCATTTACAACATCACTTCTAATCATAAATGGGGGAATGCAGTAAGTAAAACCTTTATCTATCATGAAATCTCTCGCATAACTAAGCATTGCAGAGTGTAGTCTAGCAACATCGCCCATCAGATAATAAAATCCATTGCCACTAGTTCTTCCAGCACTTTCCTTATCTAAACCATTTAGCCTCGCACAAATATCTGCATGATGTGGAATTTCAAAAGAAGGAATAACTGGTTCACCAAATCTTTCTAATTCCACATTTTTAGAGTCATCCTCTCCAATAGGCACAGATGAATCCATAATATTAGGAATAACCATCATATCTTCATATATTTTTTTCCTTAATTCTTCCTCTTCTTTTTCTAAGGCTGCAATTTTATCTCCATAAGTACTAACTTCATCCTTCATCTTTGAAGCCTCATCTTTTTTACCATCACGCATTAAAGCTCCAATTAAGGCACTTTTTTCATTTTTCTCTTTTCTAAGTTCATCGCCTTTACCTTTAGCCTCCCTGCACTTAATATCAAGTTCATATACTTCATCGACTAAAGGAAGTTTCACATCTTGAAACTTCTTTTTAATATTTTCCTTAACTAAATCTTTATTTTCACGTATTAATTTAATATCTATCATGTCTAACTCTCCTCTGTTTCATTTAAATAAACTTCAATTTTTTCATATTGTGGTTTGTATCTAACATCAATTCTATTTAAATAATCTTCGGATACCTCAAAACCACTAACGTTCATACTTTGTTTTAAATCTTCTTTTTTGACCTGTAAAGCCAAACTATTTTTACTATTAATAATTCTATTTATAAAATCCTCATAATCTTCATTTTTTTCTCTAGTTAGTATAGAAATAGCCTTAACAATATCACTAGGAAAACCAATATAACTTAAATCACTTTCCGTAAGGTCAGTTTCTTTAAAAATGTCGTGCATTAAAGAAACAACTTTTGCTTTTTCCTCATTAAAATTATTAGCTAAACTAACCAAATAATCCATGTAAGGCATACCAGCTTTATTCTTCTTGCCATCAAAAATCTTCTCGCAAATTAAATAAGCTTTTCCATACAAATTTTCTGCTCCTCTAAATCCCGAAATTTCTTCTTTACTAAAATATTTTAACCAATTATCCATATAAAACACCTCCAATTAAAGAAAAAACAGCCTTATGTTAGGAGTATATGTAATACGGTACCATCCTATACGGCTGCTTAATTATGATAACGGTCATCCCGAAAGTTATTAACTTCTCTCCAAAGTAGATTCATATAAAGCCATTTATTAGTTCGCACCAACCACTAACTCTCTTATAAAATAAACTTTATATTACTATTCTTTGTCATCGATTTACTAACCCAATTTTATCATGTAAATTTCTTTTAGTCAATAGAAGTATTTTTATGGGTTAACCATTTTTTATATTTGTTTTTTACGAAACTTAGATTGTTAAATAATATAGTTTAGTATATAATGTAACTAACAATACATGAGAGGTGTTAAATGTGAAAGTTTATATAAAAAAAGAAAATAGGTTTCCAATTCCTATAAGAATAATAATAATCATCATTTTTTTATCATTTTCTATTGGTATATTTATTGCTTTTTTAAAAAGTGAGAAATCTTTTATCGATGCGCTATCTTCGTTTGGAATCGAATTACTGTTTGCCATTATATTTTTGGTATTTAGTATATATTTCATTTATGCTTTAATAAAAAAACCTAAAAGTTATAAAGCCAAATTAGTTAATAAGATTGTTGAGACATATAATGGTAAGCAAATAACCAATATGCAATTTAAAACAGAAAAAGAAAAAGAACAAGAGGAAGATTTTATACCTTCTATATATAATTGTTATACAATTGGAGAAAATAATTTAATTGTAGGAAATTATTACTCATTAAAAATTAAAGAATTTAATTGGGAACCTAAATTTGTAGAAGAAATTAATAATTCTTATGAAAATTCTAAAAATAAAGTTACAACTAAAGTTCCTAACATGAATATGTCTCCAGTATTTTTTTCTTTAGGATTAATTTTTAGTGGATTGATACTTCTTTGTCTTTTAGGAATAATAATTTATCCACAATATATAATTACTTATATAATATTTGGAACTTTTTGTGTTGTAGCATTATTTAAGACATTTGATGCAAACAAAACTTGGAAAGTTGATAATAATATTGCTCAAAGTGAAAAAGATTTAAGCTTGAAATTAGAAAAAATAAAACCTATAAATAATACTCAAAAAAAAGTAGGCAACATAGTAATTAAACAGTTATTCATTCTTTTATTAATATTTCCTATATTATGGTTTATAATGATAATAGATGTCCCAAAAGAATCATTTATGACTATATTTTCATTGATTTTATTTATTGAATTGCCAACAATTGTAATGATTTTATACAATATAGGCTATGATGAAAGGTTGATTAGAAAACATAAAATTAATATTTCGGAAAATATTACCATAGATAATATAAAGCATTTTAATATATTTAGACCAACAAATAACGTTACTTTTAGTCAATATTTTATAGTTGACCAAAATAATAACTTAATATTTAAAATAAAACAAAGTAATTTGATAGGAAATAAATTTGTTATATGTAATCCTCAAAATACAAAAGTAGGAGAAATAAAAATAGAGTTATTTAGTTTAACTAATGAATTTATTATAAAAATAATAAATGAAAAGCCATTTATTATTCGGTCTAAAATGCAGTTACATTCAAATTACCAAATTATAGGTCGTGATTACTATGTTAAAGGTGATACTCATTTAATCAGAAATATAATTTGTGATAATAAAGAAAATGAAATTGCATATCTATCTGCTGCCCAAACACATAATAATTGGTACAGGTTAGGTCATGCAGAAGTTATTTTAAATGACAATGTAAATAATAGTATTGATATTATTATTACATCATTATGCATTACAATGGGAAATTTTCAAAGATTTTATAGAAATAGATAAATATATCTTAAAAAGAATTTATAACAAAAATGTAAGTAATAAAATCCATAATTTTAATGAATATATTCTTATATGAATATATTTTTTTGAATATTTAACTCTTTTTCTCTGACCACCTAATTTAAAGTTGAAATGACACTAAAAGCATGCTATAATTAATTAGGTGATTTTTTTTGAACATTAATGTAAAACAAGTTTTACTATTTATTTTAGGGATAATTATCTTATTTTTTTTAGCTCATATTTTTTTATATATCTTACTATTTATAGCTATATGCTGGATAATATATATGATATATAAAGCCATAAAACCATATATTAAAAATAGAAAACCTAAAGCCAAAAATGGTAAGATAATTATTGAAGCTAAATACAAAGAGAAGTAGGTGGTAGTATGCCTGAATTACCAGAAGTAGAAACTGTCAAAAAAACTTTAATCAAAGAAGTCAAAGGTAAAAAAATATTATCCGCAAGTATCTACTGGGATAATATCATTGCTTACCCATCCGTTAAGAAATTTGAAAAACAAATTCAAAACCAAATAATTCACGACATCAAAAGGAGAGGTAAGTGGTTAATGTTTGAACTAGATAGTTACTATTTATTATCACATCTTAGAATGGAAGGCAAATATTACATAAGAAACAATACTGACCCTAAAGAAAAGCACCAGCACGTTATATTCCATTTTTCAGATAATACTGACTTAAGATATAATGACACAAGGAAATTTGGAAAAATGTATTTATTAAAAAAAGAAGATGCTTTTAACCAAAAACCATTAAATGAATTAGGGTTAGAACCATGGGACAAAAATTTAACCAAAGAATATTTAAAACAAAAATTTCACAAAAAACCGATTAAAACCGAACTTTTAGACCAAACTATAATTGTTGGTATCGGAAATATTTATGCCGATGAAATTCTCTTTTTATCTAAAATAAATCCTAAAACTATCGCATCAAATTTAACAGAAAAAGACTTACAAAATATTATAAATTTTACAAAAAAAGTTCTAGAAAAAGCCATCGAAAAAGGTGGAACAACAATCAAAAGTTATGAATCCAGTGAAGGAGTACATGGAAAATTTCAAACAGATTTACTTGTTCATACCAAAAAGGAGTGTCCTATTTGCCATTCAAAAATAACTAAAATAAATGTTGGCGGACGAGGAACTTATTATTGTGAAAAATGTCAAAAGGAGAGGTAAAACATGAAAAAAACAAAAATAATTTGTTCAATTGGTCCAAGTAGTGCCAAATATGAAACATTTAAACAAATGGTATTAAACGGCATGAATGTAGCTAGAATTAACTTCTCTCATGCCACAGAAGAAGAAAAAACAACAGCCTTAAACCTAGTTAAAAAAGCTAACGAGGATTTAGGCTCATATATAGCAGTCTTATTTGATACTAAAGGACCAGATTTCCGTACAGGAAATATGACTAACGACCAAATAAACTTAGTCGAAGGAAAAACCATCAAAATAGTTAAAGATGATATCTTAGGAACTGAAGAAGCTATCACTGTAAACTATAAAGATGCTTTAGATGGCATCGAAGTAGGTAGTATTATATTACTTGAAGATGGATTAATGAAATTAGAAGTAATAGAAAAATTAGATAATGGACTTAACTGTAAAATAATTGATGGTGGAGTACTTGGAAGTAGAAAAAGTGTCAACGTACCAGGTGTTCATTTAAATATGCCATTCATAAGTGAGCAAGATAAAGAAGATATTATCTATGCTTGTGAGCACGATGGCGATTACTTAGCTTTATCATTTGTAAGCTCAAAAGAAGATGTTTTAGCAGCTAGAGAAATATTAAAACAGCAAGGTAGAGAAGATATGCAGATAATCTCTAAAGTAGAAAGTCATAGAGCTATCAAAAACATCGATGAAATTATTGAAGTAAGTGATGGCGTTATGGTAGCTAGAGGAGATTTAGGTGTAGAAGTACCTATGAATAAACTTCCAGTATTACAAAAAGAAATTATTGAAAAATGCCGTAAAAAAGGCCGTACAGTTATAGTAGCAACCGAGATGCTTGCATCTATGTACACCAGTAGCCGACCAACACGTGCTGAAATATCAGATGTTGCTAACGCTGTATTAGATGGTACTGATGCTGTTATGTTATCAGGCGAAACAACTATCGGTAAACATCCAGCAGATGCTGTAAAATATATGGCTGAAACATGTGAAGAAGCTGAAAGATATTATGACTATGCTAATCAAAAATCATATGCTAAAGAAAATAATATCCCATCAGCTATTGCTCATAATGTTGTAGAAAGTGCCAATCTATTAAACGTTAAATTAATCATTGCTGCAACAACTAGTGGTTATAGTGCTAAAAAAATTAGTACATTAAAACCAAAATCATTAATTGCGGCTGCTTGTCCAGATGCTAAAGTAGCTAAAGCTCTCGCACTCAATTATGGTGTTTATCCAATTATAGTTGGTTACTATAATACAATCGATGAATTAATGGAATATTGCAAGAAAGAAGCAACCAAAGTAATGAATTTAGAAAAAGGCGACATCGTAATCGTTACAGGTGGTTTCCCAAGAATGCATGAAGTAAAAACAACTAACTTCTTAAAAATTGATACAATTTAAAAGATGGCTAGAAGATTATAGGCTTGTGCTTATATTCCTCTAAAAAACCATCTTTTTTCATATTGTAAATATTAGAAACTCTGTTTTCAATACGCATCATTTCAAAAGAATTATCATACTTAGTTAAAATAGGTAATTCACTAGTTTTTTTAATACTATTTAAATACTTTCTACCTTTTTCATTAAATCCTAAAACCCTAATATATTGAATATCTATGCACCTCCTAGCTTCTTCCTTAGTAAAAGAACATAAAATGTGTAGAAACATTCTTTTAAGTTTATTGTAAGTATATCTTTTAGACTTTACTATATTAATTAGTTCATCTATATTATTTGCTTTTAAAATCTCTTTCTTAATTTTATTTTCAATACCTTCATCAACTGTTTGATAAATACTTAAATCCTCAGTACTTAAAATTTTATATTTAAGTAAATCAAAATAATCGTCAAAAAAATGTAAATCATTTAAACTCTCATAACTTTCCTTAGGCACATTTTTTCTAACATCTATGCCTTCTTTCAAAGCCTTTCTAATACTAGTCGCACTAGAAATATTTTCTAAATCTAAACTGTGATAATCATTAGTTCTTTTAATAACTTTAATCTCTACATTCTTTAAATTTCTAATATAACCAATTCCAAGTAAGTCATTAGGATTATTCTCTAAGACAATATCAAAATCCTTTAAAGCCTTAGCTAAACTAGTAGGGTAGTTAAAACCTTTGTTTAAATAATCTTTAATTTTATCATTGTATTCTTTACTTTCCTGTACTTTAACTATTTTTCTAAGTTTATCTATATCCGCACTTTCACTACCAAAAACAAAAGCATCTACTTTTAAAGCATTTAAAATATCCGCACTACCTTTAGTAAAAATATCTGCCGCCTGCGTACCAAAAGTAAAAGGAAGCTCTATAACTAAATCGACATAATTTAAAGCAACCTTTGTCTTTTCCCATTTATCTATTAAACTAAAATCTCCTCTTTGCGTAAAATCTCCATTAATAACGGCAATAACCACATAATCAGGATATAATTCTTTTACCTTTTTTATATGATATAAATGCCCATTATGAAAGGGATTATATTCACAAATAATACCAACACTCTTCATAATATCCACCTCAAAATATATCACAAAATAATTTACTTAAATAAAAATACCAAAATAATAAAAAAATTTAATCTTTTATAATAATCTAAATATAAAAATCCAATTCATTAATGATTTAAATAATCTTTACATCGATTAAAATGATTTTTTAATTACATACATAATAACATATTTTAAAGATAATTGTAAACAAATGCATAAACTTTGTGTTAACTAAAAATAACAAATAATATTATTGACACTAATCTATAAAGAAAGTATAATTTAAACAAGGTGATAGTATGAATAATAAAGCCTTCACACTTGCTGAATTATTAGTTATTATTGTTATATTGAGCGTATTAGCAATCATAACAGTACCTACAATAATTGATGTTATAAATAGTTCAAAAAAACAAACTTTAGATGAACAAAAAAGAATTATTATTGATGCGGCTAATCGCTGGGGAACAGATAATACGAAAAAACTACCAACTACAAGTTGTGATTTAACAATAGATTTTTTAAAAAAAGAAGGTTATTTAGATAGTGAAAACGAAGTTGTTGACCCAATGACAAATAAAAAAATGACAGGCTGTGTTAGAATAACTTTAGATAGTGCAAATAATCAATATAATTATAAATATATAGAAAAATGTAGTAGTTTATGTAATTAGAAAGAGTAAAATCTTTCTTTTTTTCTAATAACTTTCATTGTTCGACAAGATTCGACATTAATATTTTGTAAAATAATGTCGGTGATATAAATGGAAATATTTGATAATATAATTTTAAATATAATAGTAATTAGTCTCCCTATAACAATTTATTTACTATATTTAGCTTATACAAAAACATTTAACTGTCAAGAAAATGAATTACTAAAAATTGTTACTATCTTTTCAATACTATATCTGATTGTAAAATATGGTAAACCGTTATATCAAAACTTACCATTAATAATTATAAATGTACCCTTAATACTTGCTTATATAAAAAAATCAAAAATTTCAATAATAATAACTTCCATAATTGCAGTAGTATATTATTATAACTTTTATCAAAATCTCATAGGAATAATAATATTTGAATATATTTTATATTTTATAATTGCTTTAAAAACATTAAAAACACAAAAAATATATTTATTTATATTAATTTTCTCTATAATTAAAACAGTAAATTCAATAATTTTATTCATTTACTCAAATAACATATCTCTACATTATATTGTTGAAATATTAATAGAAGGATTATTTTTATATATAACTATGACAAGTATTTATTATTTTTTAAGTAAAACAGAAGAAGTATTAAAACTTCATATGAATATAAAAGAAATTAAACAAAATGAACAAATTCATACTTCATTATTTCAAATAACCCATGAAATAAAAAATCCAATTGCCGTATGTAAAGGATATTTAGATATGTTTGATAAAGATAACCCAAAACATTTTCAAAAATATATACCAATATTAAAAGAAGAAATAAATAGAACCTTACTACTTCTAGAAGACTTCTTGGCTATGAATAAAGTAAAAATAAATAAAGATATTATTGATATTAATTTACTAATTGAAGAAGTAATACAAAATATAAATATGCTGTGTAAAAAAAATAACATTAAATTAACTTCTAAACTTATCGATGATGATATATATATAAATGCAGATTATAATAGATTAACTCAAGTTTTTATCAATATTTTAAAAAATAGTGTTGAAGCAATTCCTAAAAACAAAGAAGGAATCATATCTATAAATGAAAAACTAAAAAATAATCAAATTATAATTACTATCAAGGATAATGGAGAAGGAATGAATAAAGAAGTGCTAGATAAAATAAAAGAACCTTTTTATACGACAAAATCAAAAGGAACAGGTTTAGGTGTTTCATTATCAAATCAAATAATTAAAGCTCATGAAGGAGCACTAAATTATGAATCTAAAGAAAAAGAATATACAAAAGTTATTATAACCTTACCAGTAAAAAATAAAACAGCTTAATTTGTTTTATTTTTAGGATAAGGTTTTTTCTCATTTGTCATACATAAAATGTAATCAATACTAGTATTATAATAAATTGAAAGTTTTTTCAAAATATTTGTTGGGATATCATTCGTTTCCGTTTCATACTGAGAATATCCAGTTTGAGACATTCCTAATATTTTCGCAATATCTTTTTGTAATAAATCTCGATCTTCTCTTAAATCTCTTAATCTATTCATAGTAACCACCGATTTGATTTTACAATAACTTGTTTTAAGGTATTGATTGCTAACTTAAAATAGGTTATAATTAAATCAGATAACTTAAAATAAGTTAGAAGGTGGTATGGTGAGAAGAAGATTAACTAGGAGAGAAAAAAGAAAAAGAAGTAAACAGTTAGTAATGATAATAAGTATATGCCTATTATTAGTAATAGGAGTAGGGTATGCAGCTTTTAGTACAACACTTACTTTAAAAGCAAAAGGTAATATAAAATGTGGTGGAACACTTGCTAAAGATTTATTGTTAAAAGAAGTGGTCACAAATGGAGATGGGTTATATAAAGATGAATATGAGCAAGGAAAATATTTTTATAGAGGAATTAATCCAAATAATTATATAACTTTTAATAATGAAACATGGAGAATACTGTCATTAGAAGATGATGATACACTTAAAATAATTAAGAATGAAAGTGTAGGAACTAATATTTTTGATAGTGAAACTGAAGATAATTGGACAAGGCCTGCAGAATTAAATACGTATTTAAATAGTGAATATTTAAATACGATTTCTGAAAACTATGATAAAATTATTAATCACGATTTTAGTGTTGGCGCAGTAGAATATTATAATAGTAATTTAAATCAACAAATAGAAGATGAAAAGAAAACTCTGTGGAATGGTAAAGTAGGATTAATTACAGCAAGTGAATATATTAAAGCTAATACAAATAAAGAACAATGTGGAAATTATAGTTTAATAACTGATAATTATTCATGCAGAACAACAAATTGGATATATATTTCCATAGTGCCTCATAATGATAATATGTGGACTATGACAAGAGTAATACGTGGAAACAACTCAATTAAAGAAATTATTATATTTGGTACTGATGGTAGTTTTGCCACTTTTGTAAAAAATGATATGCCAGCAGTTGTTGTTCCAGTTTTATACCTATCAAAAGATACTAAATTATGTGGCAATGGCACAGAAGAAAATCAGTATACAATAGCAAACTAAAAACCAGTTAAGAAATAAATCTTAGCTGGTTTTAGTTTCGGGATAATAAATTGAATTAAAATCGTGTCCATTTTTATCTAATTTCATTAATTCATCAGTTGTAATAAGGAAAAATCTATGTAATAAAATATTAGAGCCATCAGTAGTAACTGGGTCATCCCAAGTTAAATCTAAATGTAACCACTCGCCATTTAAATAAACTAGATTCCAAATATGGTTAGAATTAGATATCTTATAATTAGGAACCCCTAATTTATCCAAATATATTTTCATGGCATCACTATACCCACTACATAAAGCAATTCCATCAATTAAAGGTCCAGTAGCTTTATGAGAATTATTATTTTCACTATCATTACCATTTTCAATCGCTTTAGCGCGTTCTTTATCATAAACACTATTATTAATCAAATAATCATGAAAAGCTTTAATTTTATCTCTAACATTCATATTATCTTTAATATTAGTAGTTTCAAATTCAGCAATCTTACTTTCAATTTTTCTAATTTCTTCATCAGAATATAACTTGTCGGTAGTCATATTAACTTCGCCATAAGTCGTAATTTTAAAATAAACTCGCTCATAACTGTTATAAGGGGATACAAAATTGTTGATAGTTGATAATAAAACTTGGTCACGTGAAATATTCTCAAGTTCATCTAAACAGCCATCATAACTTTTATCACAGTAAAAAGTAAAATCACTAATACCATGATTTAAAACAGTGTATATAACATTTAAAATACCTTGTCTATTTTTAACATGAAAATCATTAGTTTCTTTGACAAAACCAAATTCATAATTATTAAAATTTACTTCAGTATCATTTGGTAAAGTAACTTCTTTGTTTTGAACAGCTGAACTCATCACAAAATTGACAATATCTTCTTTATAAGTAAAGCAAAATATAAAGAGTATACAAAACAAAATAGTTGTATAAAAACCACGGAACTTCTTCATTAAATCCCTCCTTATAAAATAAAAAAGTAAATTACTCCATCGCATTTACTTTCTTTGTTAATCTTGATTTTTTACGAGCACTAGTGTTTTTAGCGATTACTCCAGCTCCAGCTGCCTTGTCGATTCTTTTAATGGCAGTTTTTAAATTAGCTTCAGCTTGTGCCTTATCTTTTTTAGCAATAGCTCTTAAAGTGTTTTTAACAGCAGTTTTCGCACTAGCAGAATATTCATTGTTTCTTGCTTCTTTTTTAATATTTACAGAAATTCTTTTTTTCGCATTCTTTAAGTTGGCCATAATTTCACCTCCAAGCCACATGTACAACCATTTTAACAAAAATAACATGAAAAAGCAACATTTTTCCAATACTTTTTAGCCAAAAAAGAAAACAAACCTAAAAACAGTATAATTTTTTAACATATACAAAAAATAAAACTGAGGTGATTACATGGCTCATGAAGTCGATTTAAAAAATAACATTTTAAGAACAGACCTAGCTGTTGAACTAGTCAAAAGAGACCCTACTAAACAAATAGATGATATAAAAATCACAAATATTACTCTAACTGAAGAAGAAGCTAAACAGATAAATAAAAAGAAAGGAAACTATACAACCATTGAGTTTGAAGATGTAACTGATTCAGAAAATCAAAAAAAATTAACCAGAATATTCAAAGAAGAATTGAGAAACATGCTTAAAACTCAAAATATAAAAGATGATGACATGTGTTTAGTTTTGGGATTAGGTAATGAAAAATCAACTCCCGATGCTCTAGGACCACTAGTTGTTTCTGAAACCTTAGTCACAAATTATATTTATCTATATGGCTCATTAGATAAAAACTACCGTAGAGTCTGCGCTTTATCTCCAGGTGTTATGGGCGAAACTGGTATAGAAACAAGTGATTTACTAAAAAGTATTGTTAATACCACAAAACCAAACTTTGTTATAACCATTGATGCATTAGCCGCATCCTCAGTAGAAAGAGTAAATAAAACTATTCAAATGACAGATTCTGGCATAAATCCAGGCAGTGGGGTAGGTAATAAAAGAAAAGAAATATCTAAAGAAATATTAGGGATTCCCACCATCGCAATTGGCGTTCCAACCGTTGTCGATGCTGCTTCCATAGTCGCAGATACCATTAATTATCTTTATGAACATTTTGCTTATCAAACAGCTAATATAAATAATCCATCATCCAAACTAACCGCTAATGTCAACTATCTAAAACTATCCAAAAAATATAAAATAGATAAAAAAGAAAAAGAAAAAATATTAGGAATGGTTGGAACATTGTCAGAAGATGAAACCAAAAAGTTAATTTATGAAATATTAAATCCTATTGGCTATAACTTAATGGTAACTCCAAAAGAAGAAGATTTTGTTATCGCTAAATTAGCTGAAGTCATAAGTGCAGGTTTAAATGAAGCTCTTCATCAAGCAAAGTGAAAAACTTTGTTTTTTTCTACATTTTATTTGTAAATCCTTTCATATAATTAAAAAAACGGAGGGATTAAGCATGCAAAAAATAAAATTAAAGAAAAAACGGAGATTCAAATATAGATTAATCATATATGCCTTTATCATGTTTTTAGGTTATGAATTATCATTCAATATCATTATGAATTTAAAACTAGTAAACTCAAACGAAGACTTTATCAAAGCCTTACTTGTAGATTCCAACTATCATCTTTTATATAAAAAAAAAGCCGATGATATTTTTACCAAAATATTTTCTAAAATCATAGATGTCAATGAGCCTGTATCCATATTAGAAAATACCTTTCATTTTAAACCAAACACTAATATGACTTATGTAACTAACCCTAAAATAGAAGAAGTGGAAAAACTAGAAGTAAACCCATCAGTATACATTTATAATACCCATCAAAGTGAAGCCTATCAGGGAAACTCGTTAGAAGGATATAATATTAAACCAGGTGTCATGATGGCTTCGTATCTACTTCAAGATAAGTTGGCTAAACAAAATATCAAAGCTGATGTTATGGAAGATAACATTACCGATTATCTAAATTTAAATAATATGTCTTATAATAAAAGTTATATAGCTAGTAGAAAATTCTTAGAAGATGCTTTAAATAAATATAAAGATTATAAACTAATCATTGATTTGCACAGAGATGCTTTGCCTAAAGATAAATCCACTGTCATAATAAATAATAAATCATGTGCTAAAATATCCTTTGTCATTGGAGTAGACCATAATAACTATGAACAAAACTTAAATGTCGCAAACAAAATAAACGATAAAATAAAGCAAAAATATCCAACATTAACTAGAGGGATTATAAATAAAGGAGGCGAAGGCTCAAACGGTATATATAATCAAGATTTAAACCCTAATATAATTTTAATCGAAATAGGAGCCCAAGAAAATACCATAGATGAAGTATTAAACACCATAGACCTTCTAGCCCCAATAATAGGAGAATATATAAATGAAACATAAAAAATTAAATAGAATCTTTAAATACTGTATATTAATTAGTTTTGTAACCTTTTTTGCTTTATATTTATCCCAAAGTACAGGTTATTTTGAATATAGAAATAGTAAAAAAGTAGCCCTCACCAGCAAGCAGATAGAAAAATTCGAAGAGGATGTCAAAAACGGTAAAAACGTTGACATTGAAAAGTATATTGATGTAAATAATAAAAGTTATCAAAACTCCATTTCTAAAGCAGGTTTATCTATCTCTACCACCACCGAAAAACTAATTCAAAAATTAATTAACGGAAGTTTCAAAGTTTTAGGCGATTTAGTAGGCGAGTAGCCTAGAAATATGTTATTATATTTCTAGGTGATTTTAAATGGAAAAATTAATTATAGGTAGTCATGTATCGTTTACCCAAGAAGAAGGCTTGCTAGGCTCAGTTAAAGAAGCCTTGAGTTATGGAGAAAACACCTTTATGTTCTATACAGGTGCCCCTCAAAATACCATTAGAGGAAAAATAGATGAAAATAAAACCATAGAAGCTCAAAAGTTAATGAAAGAAAATCACATAGATATAAATGATGTCATAATTCATGCCCCATACATCATCAACCTAGCCAATAACAAAGATGAAGATAAATTTAATTTTGCCGTAAACTTTTTAAAACAAGAGTTAAAAAGAGCTCAAACATTAGGTATAAAAAAAGTAGTCCTTCATCCAGGAAGTCATGTCGGACTAGGTGTAGAAATAGGCTTAAAAAACATCATAAAAGGTTTAAACTTAGTTTTAGATGAAAAAACTGGTCCCATCATTTGCCTAGAAACCATGGCAGGCAAAGGAACTGAATTAGGTAAAACATTTGAAGAAATTAAAACTATTATAGAGGGAACTCAAAATAGTCAAAGATTAATGGTGTGTCTAGATACTTGTCATTTAAATGATGCTGGATATAACGTTCAAAATTTTGATGAATTATTAGATAACTTTGATAAAATAATCGGCTTAGATAAAATTGCCTGCATTCATATCAACGATAGTAAAAATAGCTTAGGAGCTCATAAAGATAGACATGAAAACATTGGCTTAGGTACCATCGGTTTTGAAAATCTAATAAAAATCATTTATCATGAAAAACTAAAAGAAGTTCCTAAAATTTTAGAAACTCCATATATCAGTAAAGATGGTGGTAAAGATAGAACTTATCCACCATATAAAAAAGAAATAGAAATGATTAGACAAAAGAAATATAATGAAAACCTTTTAGAAGATATTAGAAAATATTATAGTAAATTGTGATATTTTTCAAAATAAACATCGAATAAATCTTTAATCTTTAAAAACTTATCTTTATCAATCTGATTTTCTAAAGAAACAAAATCTCTAGAATTTCCGTATAATATTTCTTCCCAATTATTTTGTAAATAGTGATATAATATATCTTGTTCTTTTTCTGTAAGCAATATATCATTTTTCAAAGCAAAAGCATAAATATCTTTTTTTCTAATATTTTGAATATAATTTTCAATAAGTTTATGCATAAATTCCCCCTATAATAAAATATGTTAAAAATAAAGTGAGGTGACAAAAAGTGAAAATAAACTCTTTAAAACAAAAAATAAAAGATATCCAAAACAAAAGAAAATCATCATTAAAAATATCTAAAAGACAAAGCAAACAAACTTATAACTTTAATACATATAAAGTAAATAAAGATATAAAAGTCGAAATAGAAAAGCGCTATAACATATTAAATGTCATCATCATTCTAGCTCTTTTAATTCTAGTTGTATCACTTTTTGTTGTCCAAGTAGTTGGTAAAGAAAAATATCAAGTAGAACTAGAAAACCTAACAAAAACAGTAATCTATGGCGAAACCGCTCCAAGAGGAAGAATATATGATAGAAATGGAAAACTAATTGTCGATAACATTCCATCTAAAGTAATATATTATAAAAAACCATCAGGCATAACAACAAAAGAAGAAATAAAAATAGCCTATAAACTCGCAAATATGATAGAATTAGATTTTTCAAAATTAAATGACTATGATTTTAGAAACTTTTGGATAAAAAATAATCCCAAAAAAGCTAAATCCAAAATAACCGATGAAGAATGGCAAAAATTAGAAGAAAGAAAACTAACAAATGATGAAATTTATCAGCTAGAAATAGACAGAATAACGCCTGAAGAACTAGCTGAATATAATGATTTAGATAAAAAAGCTGCCTATATATACACCCTTATGAATACAGGATATTCGTATGATGAAAAAACAATTAAAAATGAAAATGTTACCGATGAAGAATATGCCTTGGTTTCAGAAAATATCAGTGAATTAAAAGGTATAAACACAAAACTAGATTGGGAAAGAACATACCCATATGGAACTGTCTTCAGAAGTATTCTAGGTAACGTATCATCAAGTAAAAGCGGTATACCAGCCGAACAAAAAGATTATTATTTAAAAAAAGGTTATAGCTTAGATGATAGAGTAGGAACTAGTAACTTAGAATACCAATATGAAGATATATTAAAAGGTAAAAAAAATAAATATGAAGTTATGAATGATGGCTCATATAAATTAATTGAAGAAGGAAAAAGAGGTAATGACATTGTCTTAACTATTGATATTGAACTTCAAAAAGCCTTAGAGGAAATACTAACAGAGGAAGTCTTGAATGCTAAAAAAGAAGCCAATACCGAATATTATGAAGGTTCATTTGTTATCATAAGTGACCCTAAAACTGGCGAAATATTAGCCATGGCTGGAAAAAAATTAAAACAAAATGATGATGGGACATATAGTGTTATTGATTTTACTTCAGGAATAACTCAATCAACCGCTGTTATGGGCTCTGTTGTCAAAGGTGCTAGCCACATAGTAGGTTATAATACAGGAGCCCTAAAAATAGGCGAAGTAAGATACGATAACTGTGTAAAAATTGCCGCTACTCCTGAAAAATGTTCATGGAAATACTTAGGTAGACTAAATGACATAACAGCTCTAGCTCAATCATCCAATACCTATCAGTACTATACCGCTATAAAAGTAGGTAAAGGAAACTATCAATATAATAAACCATTAGTTATCGATAAAGAAGCTTTTAACACATATAGAAATACCTTTGCTGAATTTGGATTAGGTGTAAAAACAGGAATTGACCTGCCAAATGAAATAACAGGTTTAAAAGGTTCCAACACCACTTCAGGTTTATTATTAGACTTTTCAATTGGTCAGTATGATAACTATACTCCAATCCAGTTATCACAGTACATAAATACAATAGCCAATAATGGCACTAGAATGACACCTTATTTATATAAAGGATTATATAATGATAAAACAAGTTATGACCAAAACAAAAAAGAACTAAATAAAGTAAATACTGAAGCAAAATACATGGATAGAGTTCATGAAGGCTTTAGAGCAGTAATGACTTATGGTTTAGGTAAAGGATATATAGATGAAGTATATAAACCAGCTGGAAAAACTGGAACAAGCCAAAGCTTTGTCGATACTAATGACGATGGAAAAATAGATAAAGAAACTATCAGTACCACCTTCGTTGCTTATGCACCATATGATAATCCTAAAGTAACATTTACCATAGTTTCTCCAAACATATCGAGACCAGATGGCAAAACCGACCACCAATCATCCATAAATAAGCGCTTAACTAATAGAGTTTCTAAAAAATACTTTGAATTTTACCCATAATTTGATATAATGTTATAAGAAATGCGAAAAGGAGGGATAATCATGGCTAAAAAAGGCGAAGTTAGAGATAACATCACTTTAGTATGCAGTGTGTGTAAAAGTGAAAATTACCGTGTAGAAAAAAACAAAAGGAACACACCAGAAAGATTAAAATTAAACAAATATTGCCCTAAATGTCAAAAACATACAGAGCACAATGAGAAAAAATAATTCATGGAGGTAAAGTATGATAAACATTAATGATATTAAAAACGGAATGACTGTTTTAATTGATGGAAACATCTATTTAATTGTAGAGTTCCAACACGTTAAGCCAGGAAAAGGTCCAGCCTTTGTCCGCATCAAACTAAAAAATTTGCGAACTGGTTCAACAATTGAACAAACATTCAATACAAACATTAAATTTGAAAAAGCTATCATTGAAAAAAAACCAATGCAATATTTATATAGTAATGGAAATATGTACAATTTCATGAATATGGAAACATATGAACAAATTGATTTGGCTAAAGAGAACTTAGGCGATAACGCAAAATTCTTAAAAGAAGGATTAGAAGTTGAAGTTACATTTTATAAAGGAGAAGTATTAGGCATTAATCTACCTGAAAAAATCGAATATGAAGTAACCGAAACTGAACCAGCTGTTAAGGGAAATACCGCAACTAATGCTACTAAAGAAGCAACTTTAGAAAACGGTTTAACAGTAAAAGTTCCTTTATTTATAAGTTCAAATGAACGTATAATTGTTTCAACCAAAGATGGAAAATACGATTCCAGAGCATAAGGTTTTATAAAAGAATAAAGAGGTGGAAATATGTTAGAAAAAGAAAGATTTTTAGCAATTAAAAAATTAGCACGCGATATTAGAGAAGATAATAAAAAACTATTTAAATCATTTAAAAAAATGCCATTCGATGAAGCAGTAGAAAATAAAAATTCCTTTATAAAGTCTGTTATTGAAAACATGAATATTGCCTTTAGTGATGGTGAACAGGGTAGGGAAGAAAAACAGATGTTTAGAGCAAACATCTTAATACCAGATGATAAAGAGTTTTATGAAAGCTATACTGAAGATAAAAACATTCGTAATTTAATGAACAAATATGCCGTAAGCATTGAAGATATCATGAGTAAAATTACCGAATTAAATATTTATAGTAAGTATTTAGATGAACAAGAATCTGAAGAAAAACCAACCTTTGTCGATGAAATGATTAAAATCTCTCCAAAAGAAGCTGAAAGTTTATTAGATGAAATTGATAACTTATCATCAGTTATGGAAGATTTAGACTTAGAAAGTGCTCCAAAAGAGAGTAAACCAGAACTTTTAAAGCCTGAAAATAAACCAACTGTTGAAACAGATGTAGAAGAAGATTCGTTTGATGATATAACATCAGCTGTATCAAACTTTGTAAATAAATTTGAAAACATGCAAAGTGAAATGGATGCTAAAGATGAGAAAATAAGAAAATTACAACTAGAAATAGAAAAATTAGACCAAATAAGTAATGATGCTTCAAAAGAAAAAGAGGAAATAAATAGTGAATTATCTAATTTAAAAGAAGAAGTATCTAAATATCGTACAGAAAATGAAAAATTAGAAAGAGAAAATGAAAACTTAAAAGCAAAATTAGCTAAAAGTTCTGAAATTTTAAATAAAATATATCAAAGTATTTCAAAAAAATAAAAAACAAGTGAAAATTCCAAAATCACTTGTTTTTATTTGCTTTATTATGATAAAATGATAATGAAAATAGATAAAAGATAATAAAGCATAAACGAGGTGTAAATATGAGGGTAGTCTTATATAGTAACAAAGATAAACAAACCTTAGAATTACCAGTTAACATAGAAGGAAGTTTTTTATTAACAGATGATAATCAAAATCAAATTTGTAGTATCAATTCTGAAGAAAATAATTGGGTAATGTCTGTAAACTCAAACATGAATATTATAGAAAATGGAGTTCCAACTTCTAAAAAAATTCTTTCAACCGATTCAATTTATTATTTAAAATCAGCAACTTCAAATATAAATAGTTGTATTGTATCCGTAGAGCCAGATTACGACAATACCTTTAAAGTATTTCAGGCAGAAACAAATAGTCAAATAAGCATTGGAAAGGCTTCTGATAATGACATTATTTATAATAATCCATATATAGATGATAAACACATTATTTTACAAAATGATGGTTCAAGTTTTAAATTAATAATAATAAATAATGGATTAATTGCCTTAAATGATATAATTGTTCAAAAACCTCAAACCGCATTACATAGTGGAGATATATTAACAATATTTGGTTTAAAAATTATTGTTGTAGGTAATTTAATAATAATAAATAATCCAGCCACAAATATCCAAATAAGAACTAATAAATTAAAAGAAATTCAAATACCTTATCAAAGATATCAAAAAAATGAAAATTATATTCCACTTCCAACAACTAAAGAAGACTACTTTTTTAAAAAGCCACGAATAAGAAGGTATATAAAAAACATTGATATTCCAATTGCTTCCCCACCACAAAAACGTGAACAAGAAGACACTCCATTAATATTAGTTATTGGTCCAATGCTTACTATGGGAGTTATATCTTTTGTATCCATAATAAATGCTTCCGTAAGAATAGCTAGGGGAGAAGCGACTTTCTCAAATACTTGGACAACTTTTGTTACCTCTGGTGTAATGCTTATGGCAATGTTACTTTGGCCAATGCTTACTAGAAAATATCAAAAAAAGAAAGCTGAAAGATTAGAAAAGAGAAGGTTAAAAAAATATCGCGAATATATTGAAAGAAAGAAAAAAGAAATAAAAATAATCTGTGATGAACAAAGTGAAATTTTAAGAGAATTATATATTCCAGTAGATAACTGTTGTTCCATAATAGATACCAAAAGTATAGAACTATGGAATAGATTAAATACTCAAAAAGATTTTTTGTCAGTAAGAATAGGTCATGGTAATGTCCCAATAGATGCTAATATTATCTTTTCCGAAGATGAATTTTCTATGGATGAAGATGAGCTTAAAGATGAAGCTGAAAAAGTAGTTCATGAAGCTAGTCAATTACATAACGTTCCAATCGGTTATTCATTTAAAGATAATTTAGCCACTGCAATCATGGGAAATGAAGATAAAATATTTGAATTTACTAGAAATTCGCTGCTTCAATTAGTGACTTTTCATAGCTATGATGATTTAAAATTAGTATTTTTAATTGATGAAGAAAATGAAAGTATTTGGGAACCATTCAAAAAACTACCTCATACATTTAGTAATGATAATGATATAAGATTCTTTGCTTCTAATCAAGATGAAATGAAAATTATCGATAATTATATAATGAGCGAATATATAAAAAGAGTCAATGATGACAAACAAAGAGAAACCGTAGAAAACGAAGAAGGAACAATAAATTATAAACCATTTTACTTAATAATAACAGATAATTATTCAAAAGTAAGAAAACTTAATATGGATAATTTAATATTAGAAAACAATATAAATTTAGGTTTTGGATTTATAATATTAGAAAATAAATTAAGCCAATTACCGAGCCAATGTTTAGATTTTATAAACCTTGGAAGTGAAACATCTGAAGTATTAAAAAATAATTCAGAAGAATATAGCGTTAAAGAATTTAAAGATGAAATAAATTATTATATCGACTATTCAAAATACTGTGAAATCCTAGCTAATTTATATGTTGAAATAGAAAGTGAAGGAAAAAAAGTTCCAGAATCTTTAAGTTTTCTAGATATGTTTGGATTTAAAAAAATAGAACAATTAAATACATTAACTAGATGGCGAAAAAATGACCCAACACAGTCACTTAGAGCTTTAGTAGGTATAGGTGCTGATGATAGCAAAATATATCTAGATTTACACGAAAAATATCATGGACCACATGGTTTAATAGCTGGTATGACAGGTAGTGGTAAAAGTGAATTTATAATTACATATATCTTGTCAATGGCCTTAAATTATAGTCCAGAAGAAGTATCATTTATATTAATAGATTATAAAGGTGGAGGATTAGCTGGAGCCTTTGATAACAAAGGATTAAACTTAAGATTACCACATCTATCAGGTGTAATTACAAACCTAGACAAATCGGAATTAAATAGAACATTAGTAAGTATTAATAGTGAACTTAGAAGAAGACAAGAAATGTTTAACGCAGCTAGAGATAAATTGGGAGAAAGTACAATTGATATATATAAATATCAAAGATTTTATCGAGAAGGAAAATTAGACAAACCAATCCCTCATTTGTTTATTATAAGTGATGAATTTGCTGAACTTAAAAGTCAGCAACCTGATTTTATGGAAGATTTAATAAGTACTGCTCGTATTGGTAGGTCATTAGGTGTACACCTTATTCTAGCAACCCAAAAACCATCAGGAGTTGTCAATGACCAAATATGGTCAAACTCTAAATTTAGAGTCTGTTTAAAAGTTCAAGACCGTTCAGACAGTAATGAAATGTTAAAAAGACCTGATGCCGCTGAAATCCAAAATGCTGGTAGATTTTATTTACAAGTAGGTTATGATGAATTATTTGTTTTAGGTCAATCTGGTTATGCTGGCGCACCTTATATTCCATCTGAATATGAAAATCAAAATGAAAATGAATCAATAATAGTAGTTGATAACTTAGTAAGACCAGTTACCGAAATAACTGAAGATAAACCACAAAATATAAATGCAAATAATGGCGACCAACTTTCAAATGTTTTAAAATATATTTGTTCAATGGCTGAAAAAATGAATTTAAAAGCTGAAAATCTATGGTTAGAAAGAATTCCTGAAAATATATATGTCGATAAATTAATTGATAAATATAAATTTAATTTTAATCAAAATATATCTGCTATTATTGGTGAATATGATGACCCAGCCAACCAAACGCAAAATATTTTGACATTAACCTTAGATAGTGAAGCCAATACCGTAATATTTGGACGAAATTCTTTGGATAGAGAAATGTTTTTAAATAGTATTATATATTCACTATGTACTAGATATAAACCTGAAAATATAAACTTATATATTATGGACTTTGGTTCAGAAACATTGAGAATGTTTTATGGATTTCCACAAATTGGCGATGTCATGTTTGCCGTAGATACCGAAAAAATAAATAAATCATTTTCTGTTTTAAATGATTTAATAATAGAAAGAAAAAGATTATTTTCCGATTATAATGGAGATTATTTTGATTACTGTAAACATAGTGGTAAAATTGTTCCATTAATAGTTTTCATAATTAACAATTACGATTCATTCGCTGAAATATATGGTAGATATGAAGATGAAATAGTAAGATATACAAGGGAAGGAAAAAGATATGGAATCATAATAATAATCACAAATACTTCAGCCCATGGTTTTCCAAGTAGAATAATGAGAAATTTAAACAATATCTTTGCTTTAGAATTAACAGGTAAAAATGATTATATAGATTTATTTGGAAAAATAGGTAATCTTTACCCCGCCGATTTCAAAGGAAGGGGAATGTTTAAAAAGGAAAATGTCTTTGAATTTCAAACCGCAAAGATATATGAAGGCGATGATTTATCTGCATTTTTAAAAGAAAAAGCTAGTCAAATAAAAGAAATGTGTCAAACCTCAGCCCCTGCAATACCAGTTCTACCAGATAAAGTTTCATTTGAAGCATTAATTGGAAACTTAAAAGGCTTAGAAAATATTCCAATAGGTATTGAAAGACAATCATTAAATCCTTCATTAATTGATTTAAAGAATAACAAAATAAATATTATTTCTTCATCTGAATTTTCAAATTTAATTCCATTTATGGATAGTTTAATAACTATGATTCATGAGATAAAAGAAAATAAAATTATACTAATCGATTTAAATAAAACTGTTTCAAAATTCATTGATACAGTAACAGGATATTGTGACAGAAACTTTGATATAAATGCTGAAGGAATTATAAATTACATTTCAAAAAATATTCAAAATAATTCAAAAGAAACTCTTACATTTATCATAGTTGGAATTGAAAAATTAATGACAAATGTCAATCGCAATGCCTTAAACAAAGTAATGGAAAAAATAATTCCATTAGAAAATGTAAATATAGTTATTGCAGATTCAAGCTTTGGAATAAGAAAATTAAGTACAGAACTATGGTACACTAGTAATATTAGAGCTGATTATGGTATCTGGATTGGCCAAGGTGTAGTTGACCAATCAGTAATAAGATTAACTGGTGGTAGTAGAATTTACACAGAAAAAATTGATAATAGATTTGCTTGGGTTATTAAAAATGGCCAAGGAGCATTAATAAAATTAATGGAGTTGACCAAAAATGAAAAATAAATTTCTAATTAATGTCTATGTAGTAAAATTAGACAAAAATTATG
Organism: uncultured Bacilli bacterium; assembly: GCA_944329375.1. GTDB lineage: Bacteria > Bacillota_I > Bacilli_A > RF39 > UBA660 > Coprosoma. The sequence continues at coordinate 56,448 of CALVIB010000001.1, forward strand.
ATATATACATTCCTTCAGATTTGCCAGTTGGCGAAATAGCTAATTTAATATGTAAAGCAGCTAACATTTTATCAGAAAACCAATTGGATTCTAATAATAATTATGCTATCATGGATGGTAGTAATGGTAAATTCTATGATTTAAATACCATTGTCAGTAACACCAACATAAGAAATGGCAAACAAATAATATTTTTCTAAAATAACGGGTTTTTTCTGATTTTCCCCCTAAAAAAATAAAATTATGAAAAAAAGTTCATAGGAGGTGTAACAATTATGGGTGGTAATAAAGGTGTTAAAGCTGATGAATTAGATAGATTAATCAACTCTTTAACTGGAGATGTTTCTGACATAGAAAGCAATTTATCATCACTAAGTGATATATCTACACAGTTATCAGATATATTCTCTAGTAACAATTTAGAAAATATGTCTACAAATGCTCAAAACATCAATAGTGGAATGATTAATATAACTAAAATTTTAAACAAATATGTAGAAGTACTAAAAAAAGTAAATTTGAGTTATAGAAATCAAGAAGAAAACTTTAGTATGTCACTTCAGGTTGTTACCAAAAATTAGAAAGGATGGGATAACATGATTGGATATAATGTTGCCAAAGCAAATGAACTTATGAAAAATCTAGCTGAAGCCTATAACAAATGTGGAAATACAATTTCTGATGGATGGCCAGCAGTATCACAAACTATGCAACAGTATTGGGTAGGTGAAGATGAACAATCATATGAAAATGCATTTTGTAAACGTATGTGTGAAATGTATGTAGCAGCCGCACAAATTATTAGAGATTTAAACTTAAACTTACAAAATTTAGGTAATGAGTGGCACACATTTCAAAAACAAAACATACTAGAAGGTGCTGAAAGCCCAGCTGCATTTGCTGCTTCTTTTGAAATACCTACTATTAGTGAAAATGCTGAAATTATCAAATATAATTCAGCATCAGTAACTGAAGCCTCTGACCGTGGTGTTAAAGATGGAGCTTTAAGTGCAATACAGTCTTCTATGAGTGAATACTTATCAAGTGTCAAAACAAGTCTTCAAGATATTTATGCTGGTATTGACGCTTCAACAGCTTTCTTAGGAGCACAACAATCAGTAAAAATTAATGAATATATTGAAACAATTGGTAATGCTTTAGGTAGTGTTGTCACAGCTGCTAATGATATTTATTCTGCTTTAGAAAAATTAACTCAATCATCTTATACACAGTCAGAAGAACAAGTAAGTAGCCAATGGAATAGTGCAAATGTACAATCAGAAATTGAGGGCCAATTAGGCAATATGAAATGGAATGGCTAATTAAAAATAGTTTTATACTATTTTTAAATAATGGCTATTAAAGTAGCCATTATTTAAAAGTCAGTATATAAAGGAGAAGATAAAATGAATGCAGAAATAAGAAGATATCAATTACTTTTAAATCATCTTAACTCTTTAGCGTCTACACTTCAAAGTAGTATACAATCTTTAGAAAGTGCTGTATCTTATTCAAAAATATCTATAAATATTGGTAATACAAACTATAAAAGAATAGAATTGGAAAATATGTTAGAGGATTTAAAAACTGAATATGCTAATTTAGTCAATGTGTATATACCAGAAGTAAAAAGAAAAACAAATGAATTAATTGTAGAACAAAATAGGTTAGAAGAAGAAAGAAGACAAGCAGAAGAAAAGAAAAAAGCACAGCAGAGGGCGAGAAAAAATGATTAAAATAAATTTAGATATAAAGAAACTAGCTGAACTTCATACTTCACTTAGCACCACCCATGATAAAATAACAGCTATAAACAATCAAATATTTACAAAACTAAAAAAAATAGACACAATGTGGGATGATTCAAATACTTCTGTTTTTATAAGTCAAAATAACCTAGATAAAACAAAAATTGATGAATATTGTGAAGAAACAAAAAGAATCAATAATACTATATTAGAATTTACAAACAATTTAAATTCTATAGCTAAAAGATGTAATTGTCCAGGAAATGGCAATTTTAATTATGATGATGATAATGTCAAATCATTAATTAACTATTGTAATTCAGCTCATTCATTAACCATAAGTGCTAAAAGTAAACTTGATTCAATGGATATTCCATCTTCATTTCGTTATGCCAATAATCTTAATACCATGAAGTTTAAACTAATGGATATAAATAGTCTTCTAAAAAATGATATAGATGATTTGAATGAAGTAGTAAGTCTAACCAATATGGCTTATAATAAAATAAAATCATACCCTAAAACAGAAGAAATAATATTAAAACCATTAAGGTATACTAGTAACATTCAAAATGTTAGTTTTGTAAGTTCAAAATCAAAAATAGATCAAGCTTTAAATAGTCAAAAATTGGGAACTAGTAATAAAAAAGTAGACTATAATGAAAACAGTTCAAACTTCACAAATAATTCATCAAATAAAATAAGTCGTGATAAAAAAACTGATTTTGATGAAAAAGATAGCGCATTTGTAAATGCAGCTAATCAAACATCCGCAAGTGGCACTACATTAACACTTGATGAAAATAAAAATAATTTTATAAATAATGAGACAAAGAAAACTATGCCACAAACTAATATGAATAATGAATTTAAAAATTCTAATGTTAACTTTATAAATCCAACAAAGAATATGCAAGCAACAAGTAATGAAACTAATTTTACTAATCAAAATATAAATATAAAAATACCAAATAATCAAGACTAGTACTAATGTTAATTTTAAAACAGATATAAATTATACTAATACAATTAAAGGGAAAAATTAACAACATTGATTCATAATAATAAAACTAACAAATGATTATAGTATTTTATATGAAGGGAGAAAATTATGAACTTCAAATTAAAATCAATTAATACAAATTTATCAAATGTTAAGAGATTTATTAATGTTTCAATCCAAAACATAAAATTTAATCATTCAGATAATAATCCAGAAGAAATTTATAATGAATCATTATCTTCTAAAACACAAAAATTAAAAGGAGGACCAACTGAAGGATTATTAGACCCAAATGATAAATCAATAAATTCTAATATTAGAAATCAAAAAACAATTTCAAAAAAATTTGATGCACCTTATTATGATTATGAAAATTTAAATTTAGAAACATTAGAAACAATATATAATACATCACAAAATGCTTCTGTAACAGAGCAAAATCCAGCTGAAGATTTAGGTGCCACTTCATTTCAAACCGTTGACAACTTTAATCAATATATAAAAGATAATGTAGATGTAGCAGGATATGGAACAAGAGCTGGAGTTGTTGCAGCAGGTTTATCATTAATATCTGGTTATAATTTTGCTACTGGCAAAAGATTGAGATATAGTCAGCCATATAGACAAGCTCAAATACAAGAAGGAATTGTAAATCAAAATTTTTATTTAGATTGCAGTAGTTTTGCATGGTGGGCTTTATATAATGGTGGCTTTAAAATTCCAACAAATTCATCAGGATATCAATATAGTCCATATACAGGTGACCAAATATCATGGGCAAGAAATACAAACTCTTTAAAACCAGTTAATACAGGAAAACCGGGAGATTTTTTAATATATCATCAAAGTCAAGCTAGAGCTCATATAGTACTAATTGTTGGAAATTATGATGGCGGATATTATTGCGCCGAGTTTTCCAGCCCTAAAAATGGCGCCGTAGTAAGTAAAAGAAGTTATGAAGATTTAACATATAATGGTTATCAAGTAATGGACATGGAAGAATACTACAGTAACCCAGAAAACATAAAATAAACTTAAAAGAAAGGTTTCACTTTTATGAATTTTAAATTAAAATCAATTAATACCAATTTATTAAATGTAAAAAAATTTAAAAATATTGTGACAAAAGAAATTGATTATACTAAAGCAAATAATTCAGATGAAATGTATACGAAAACATTATCTCCTAAAGCAAAAAAACTAAAAGGAGGGCCAACCGAAGGATTATTAGACCCAAATGATAAATCAATGGTTATAAACAGAGAAAACAACTTAAAAAATGAAAAAATAGATGAAGATAAATTGGTTAAAATATCAATACCAGAAAGTATGGGATATGGTGGCTATACAGCAACATATTATTCTAATAGTGATAATTCATGGAGTTGGAATCCAGATACTAAACAAGGTAAACTTTATTATAATTATTGGGTACCAAGTGGAGAGCAATTTGATAATGGTATAGCTGTATATGATGGAAGATATTTAATTGCCTGTACCACAACTTTTGGTAATATAGGTGATAAAGTAGATTTTTATTTAAGTGATGGAACGAAAATTCCTTGTATAATAGCTGATATCAAATCACAAGAAGTTGTTGCCTGGGATAATAATCCTGCCAATGCTTGGGGACATAATAATGGGCAAAATATAATTGAATTTGAAGTTTCGAAAGACGCCTTTATGGAATATGGAGATAATCCAGGAACTAATGGTTGGTATGAAAATTGGGGTGGAAAAAAAGTTGTAGGAGCGGTTAATTTAGGTGAAAATATTATTAAATAGCATAATATGAAAGGAGTATATGTATGAATTTTAAGATGAGCAAAAGTGTAAACCTATCAAATGTCAGAGCTTATAATAGTAAAGTTAACAAAATAGACTATACATATAATGAAGAGACATATACTCCAAATAGTAATTCACAGGCAAACATAGAGAACAAATATTTAGAAACAAAAAATATAAATACAAATGAAAATCTTCAAATAACACCAGAAGAAGCCATGAATATAGGTCTAAAACAAAATAGAAATAGTGTAGCAGGTATTTTTGAAAATAATGAAATAGCGAGTAATGCTGCTATGGCAGCAGGTGGCTTTGCCAATGGAGTAGGTAACTTTGGTGAAAATGTTGTTGATGCTGGAGTTACTGGAGCGACAGTATTAGCCACACCATTTACATGGCTTTATGATCAATTTGCAGGAACAAATACAACCGAAGAAATGTGGAGTAATACAAACGCCTTTGTAGCAGAAGAACATGTCAATAATGCTTTTGAAGATTTTTATACAAATAATGAAATAGGAAAAGCTATGAATGAAAATGCATCAGAAGTGATGCAATATGGAAATGCGGGATATAATACAGCAGTAGGAGTAGGATATTTGACAGCAACAGTTGCTAGTGCTGGAACCGTAAGTCATGTATCAAGTTTAGGTATGGCTAGTAGTGGAGCTGCAATTTCAGGAACTGCAGGATTTGGAAAAGGGACATCAGATGCCTTAAATAATGGAGCCACAACCCAAGAAGCGTTAATTGCAGGAGGATTAACAGGTTTATGGGAAGGTGGACAATGGATGTTTGGGGCAAAGATAGCAGGAAAAGGATTTACCACAGTAGCTTTAGATACTGGCTCAGGAGCAGTAGACCCAATAGTTCGTAGTGGAATACAAATGATATATAATGACCAAGGTTTTGTAGAAACACTTGAACAAAATGGAGGAGTAGAAGGAATACTAAGTAATGCTGCTATTGCTGGAAGTTTCTCGGCCTTAGGAGAAATAACTACTTTTAGGAAAAATGCAACAAGTGAAAATACTATATCTCCCAAAACAAATTATAAAAATGCATCAGATTTTTTTGAAGAAGCTCGAGGCCAGAACAATAATTATGGCATTGACCAAGGTGTTTTCAGAAAACTATCACCTTTAGATGAAGCATATAAAAATGTAAGAACTTATTTATTAGATATGGGATTTAGTAGAATAGATACATTAGAAATTATGACAACCATTAATTCAACTGGTGTATGTTCTTATGCAGAATTTGCAAATGAAATAATGAACACTTATAAAAATTCACCAACTGAATTTGAAAGAATATTTGGTTATCCAATGTATACTAGTTCTGGACAACTCAATGACAGCCAGTTACTTATGGATTTATATGTTTTTGCTAATAATACCGATAATGGTGGTCGTTTATTTCAACCTCAAGACAATACAATAAAAATTGTTAATCACGATACATCAAATCAATCATATTATTGGCACGGTTTAAGATATGAAAAAAATACTAAATTAATTAGCTCATTTCTTCAATCAAAAGACCCTAATTTAACTTACGAAGTAGAGTATCTTGGACATCGTTCTGAAAACTCAATTGGAAATAATTTTGATGCAATGACAGGAGAACCAGTATTAGATAATTTTGATAGTGTGACTGGTGAAAAGATATTATATGATACTAACAATTTGAAAGCAAGAGTTGACACCGCTTTAAGTGATAATCAAAATGTTGGAATGACCATTTGGCCACCAAAACATACAGGTCATATTACCCTTCATGGAATGGCTGATGGTGTAAAAGATGTTTCAACTTCCCAATGGGATGGAGAAGATGGACATGCAATTTTTGTTACAGGAACAAATGACCAAGGAATTATTGTTAGTTCATGGGGAGAACAATATCGTATTGATTGGAAGGACTTAGAATTCTCACAATTTTCAATAGCTGCATCTACCATAAAGTAAAGGAGGAACAAAAATGTATAAAATTATTACAAAAGAAGATTTTGCAACATCAGTATCGGAATTTGATATAAATAAACTTTCTGATACTGAAGTCCAAAATTATTTAAATTTGAGTACATTATATAGATTATTGTTAAATGAATATATAAAACAATTAGGATTAGAAAATTGTGAAAATGCTATTAAAAATAGTGAATTAAAATTTATACCCATAAACACCTCAAAACAAGACTTTTATCAATATTACAATAATAGTAATTTAGATTATTATTATATTAGAAACAATATATATATAAATCGTTTAAACGAAAAAGAAAAAGAATATTTACAAAAAAAATTAAATTCACATGATTATTCACTAAATAATCAAGATATCAATTTTATTTCTCAAACACTATGCAAAGTAATTAAAGAAGTTCATGACAATACATCAGAACCATTTGATGTAAATTTTGGACCATTATCTACAAACTTTTTTGCACCAAATAATGCATTGGTAATTGGATTTAGATATGATATGTTTAATGATAATGGAATGGATGAAGATACATTTGTTGATAATTATGAAAAACAAAGAGAATTTTGCTTGAGTTTAAATGAACAATTAGAAATAGAGATACAAAATAGATTACAAATCCCAGTTAAAGTTATTGAATATGATGAAAATTCAATAAAAAAAAATCAAAATTATAATAATTTAGAAATGAAAGGAAGGGTAAAATGAAAGAAAAGTATTTACCAATAGGGAGTGTTGTAACACTTAAAGATGCAACAAAAAAAATCATGATAATTGGATATTGTCCAGTAGAAAAAGAACGCAATCAAATGTATGACTATAGTGCATGCTTATATCCAGAAGGTGTAATTGATTCAAATAGAATATTATTATTTAATCATAACCAAATTGCTACAATCCATTTTATAGGATTAGAAGATGAAGAACAAAAACAAAATAACGAAAAATTAAAAGAGTTAGTTAATAATATGACTAATTTACAAGAAATAAAATTACCACAAAACAATGATAATGTCGAAACTTTAAATGTTAATTAAATTTATTTCAAAAAAAGTAAAGATGAAATATATATTAATATCATATAACAACTAATGAAAGTGGACTGTAGGCTATAGCCTATAATCCAAGTCATAAACCAACAAACCAAAAAAAGACTTGGAAAATTTAAATTCCAAGTTTTTACATCATCTGATAATTAGATGAATTATAATTATTATAAGATTTATTAATAGTATTCTCTAATCTAGTAACTCGTTGTTCCAAATTACTTATTTCATTAGATAAAGCACTTAAATCATTACTGTTTATGGTACTTTGAACACTTGTAAGTGGAACATTCATGTTGTTGGGCATCGGAATCATTTGTCCAGGCATAACCATACCTCCAAAATTAGGTACCATTTGAGGATAAACTGGATAGGCCATTCCCCCACAATCGCGCTCTTTTTTCATATCTACTAGCTCCTTTCATTTAAATTATATGCTTTTATTTATTTTTAGTGAGCATTTATGTTATAATATTAACGGTGATAACATGAGATTAAGAAACATCAAAAACGCCAAAGAAAAAATAAATTTATCTCCATACATCATTCAAAATCCAGAAAAATATAAAGGAAAATATAAAGAAATTTTTAAAAACAACAATAAAATTCATATAGAAATAGGTATGGGTAAAGGAGATTTTATTATTAATATGGCTGAAAAATACCCAAATATAAATTTTATTGGCATAGAAAAATTTGATAGTGTTATTCTAAGAGCTACTCAAAAACTTGAAAATATAAAATTGTCAAATTTAAAATTAATTAGATTTGATGCAACTAAAATAGAAGATATATTTGAAAAAGAAATAGAAACTATATATTTAAACTTTTCCGACCCATGGCCAAAAAATAGACATGAAGATAGAAGATTGACAAGTAAAAAATTTTTAGAAAGATATGATAATATCTTTAAAAATAAATCCAAAATAATTCAAAAAACAGATAATAGACATTTATTTGAGTATTCATTAAAATCTTTTACCGATTATGGTTATAAAATAAATGATATATCATTAAATCTTCATGAAGATAAGTTAGATAATATAGAAACAGAATATGAAAAGCGTTTTGTCGCACTTAATTTTCCTATTTATATGGTTGAAGTAGAAAAATAGACATAATTTTACATGTAAACTAAGTACTTTATTAGTAAAATGAGGTAAAATTTGGTATAATTTAAAGTAAGCAGGTGTATATATGAAGAAAATAATTCTTTTAGGACTAGTAACCTTAATTCTAACTGGCTGTACAATAGTTAGAATTGACACAACTAGTATTGATAATATAGTTGATGTCATATTATCCAAAGAAAATACTTTATATAACCGTGTGGGACGAGGATATAAGTATTACGTACCAAGAGGAGTAACTTATATTGATAGTAGTGGAACTAATGATAAACTTTATTCAAATGGGGTGTACTATTATTTATACTTAGATGAAATTAGTTATTATTATCAAAAATCAGTGAATTATAAAGAAAATAATAACAAATATTATTCAAAAAAAATAAATAATAATGGTAACATTGGTTATCTGGAAATAACTAAGCAAAAAGATTTGTACTTAATTGAATTCGTTTACAATTATGCAAAAATAGAAGCTTTAGTACCAAAAGAAGATATAAATAATACCGTTTTAAATAGCTCATACATTTTATCGACAATAAAATACAATAACAATATAATAAAATTATCATTAGAAGATGACTTCTTGAAGACTAAAGAAGAAAAATATAGTGTATTTAGTTCGAAAAATGAAGAAAGTGACAATAGTTTTTTAAATTATAAAGAAGATTAGAGGTGTAATTATATGGGACTAATAGATAAATTTAAAAATTTATTTACTGAAGAAGTAGAAGTAGAAGAAAAAGAAGAAAAAAAAGAAGGTGTTCAAAAAGAAGTAATTCAAGTTGAAATTCCTTCACCAAAAAAATCTCGTTCAGAAATATATGCTAAAGAGGAGCCAAAACAAGCTGATTCAATTGATATAGAGTCAAGTCAACCAAAAAAAGATGAATATAAATTTCCATTTTTTGATGATAATGATTTTGAGTCAATTGATGTAAAACCAGAGCCAAAAAAAGAAAAAAATAAAACTAGTAGAAATGATATATATAATCCAACCAAAGAAGAAAAAAGGGTATTTAGACCATCTCCAATTATTTCACCAGTATATGGAATTTTAGATAAAGGATATCAGCAAAATGAACATACATCGAGAAATGATGGAAGGTCATCTTATTATAGTTCCAAAGAGGCCAATGTTGATGCTATTAGAAATAAAGCCTATGGAGGTCTAGAAGCTGATATAGAAACAACATTATTTGGAAGTAATAGAGTTTTATTTAATGAAAAAGATAGTTCAAAAGATGATAGTATTGACAAGATAGAATCAGAAATGAAAACAAACAATATTGAAGAAGATTTTGAATTTAATTCAAATACCATAAGTGAAAAACCACGACATGGCTCAATTAAAGAAGATGATTTAACTGATTTAATCGAAGAAGAAATGGATAAAAATGTTGATGAAATAACACCAAAACAAAAAAAAGGACCGAGAAAAATAAGTGATGAAGAATTATTTAATTTAATTGACTCTATGTATGAAAAGGAGAATAAATAATGATGATTAATTTTTCTGATGTATTATCTATATTATTTTACATATTATTAATTGTCCTAGTAATTGCTTTAATCATTTTAGTTATTAATGCAATTAAAACGTTAGATAAAGTTGATAAACTAGTTGATGATGTCAGCCAAAAATCTAGAAAATTAAATGGATTATTTTGTATTATTGATAACACAACCGATGCCGTAGTTGGATTTAGTGACACCATTGTTAGTTTCTTATCTAATGCCATTGGAAAAATCTTTAATAGAAAGAAGGAAAAAGAAAATGACCAAGAAAAGTAAAGGAATTGGAAAATTAGTTGTCGGAGCTGGAATAGGAGCCGCTTTAGGATTGTTATTTGCACCCAAAAAAGGCTCAGAAACTAGAGAAGACTTAAAAAAAATGTTTGATGATTTAGTAAACAAAGTAAAAAATATTGATATGGATGATGTTAAAGAAAATGTTGAAAATAAAATAGCTGAATTAAAAGAAGGAATAGCTGAATTAGATAAAGAAACAGTCTTAGCAGAAGCAAAAAAACAAGCAAAAAAACTTCAAAATGCCGCAGAAGAATTAGTTGATTATGCTATTGAAAAAGGAACTCCAGTTATCGAAAAATCAGCAAACGCTATCAAGAAAAAGGTAATTGAAGTTTCTAAAAATGTAATTGCTAAATTGGAAAAGGAAACAAAATAGTCACTTCAGTGATTATTTTTTGATTTATGGCAAAAAAACATATTTTAATGATACAAACATTTATAAAAGTAATGTTTGGTTTTAAAAAAGAAATAGAAGCAGTTACACCTGATAATTATTATCCAAGCATATACAAAATAGATTATCAAACCTTAAAAAAAGAAAACATTAATACATTATTATTCGATATTGATAACACAATCACTAAAGTTGATGACCTAAACGTTCCTCAAGAAACAATTGAACTAATGGAAAATTTAAAAAAACAAGAATTTAAAATCTTACTATTTTCTAATAACCACCAGCAAAGAGCCTTTCCAGTCGCCCAAAAATTAAATCTTCCATTATTATCTGATGCAGGAAAACCAGAAAAAAAAGCTTATGCTAAAGCATTAAATATATTAAATTCTACTAAAGAAAATACTGCCGCAATTGGAGATCAATTACTTTCTGATGTTGTTGGTGCCAAAAAATATGGGATAAAAGCTATATTAGTTGACCAATTATCTAAAGAAAATAACATTCAAACTGGACTAGCTCAAAAATTACAAAAATATATGATAAAAAAACTTAGTAAATATAAACTTTTCAAAATTGGTAATTATTATTGATTTTTTAGATAAATTCATATATTATATTTAGCACGAGGTGGAAATATATGAATATTGATAGAAGAAAATTCTTGTATTTAGTAGGAGGTACTTTAAGCCTTTTAAGTATTGGAATTTTATCTGGTTGTGAACAAAGCGAAGAAGATAAGTATGAGGAAGTCCTAAATGATTTGTGGTTAGCAAAATTTACATATGGAGATGGTTATCAAGAATATCGTGTTGTTGGACTTACAAATGATAGACTTTCTAAAGGATATCCAATAGAAAATTATGCCTATGAAATATCTGAGAATCTTGCCGATACTATCATCCCATCTGCTCGTGGCGATTATCCAAATGTTATATATTCAGCTAGAACAGGGGTTTACAAAACAGATGATGAACCGTTTACAGATTCAGAAAGTATTCAAAGTGATGAGCCCATTACTCAAGTCGATTATATTGTTAAACTAAAAGACCAAATTTTTTATCTCACTAATCATAATCATGAAGATAAAAACTATACTTTATCAGAGATAGAAGATATCGCCCAAAAATATATTGAAAAAGAAAATTTAGAAAAATTACCATTCTATAAAACAGAAAAAACAAAAGAACAAACTAAATGAACATAGTTCTTTTTTTTACTTAAATATTATGATAAAATATACTTGGTGATATACTATGAATAAAGTTTTAGAAGTACTAAAAGATATGAATATTAATTATGAAATTATTACTCATCCCGCTGTATATACAACTTGTCAAGCTAATAAATATATTAAAAATAAAGAGAAAATATTTTTTAAAAATTTATTTTTATCTGATAAAAAAAACCAAAACTTTTATTTAATTATTATCGATGATACTAAACGTTTAGATATAAAAAAACTAAGTAAAATAATTGGTCAAAGATTACATTTTGCCAAAGAAGAAGATTTAATGAAAAAAATAAAATTAAAGCCAGGAAGTGTTTCTTTATTTGGTCTACTTAATAATCAAGAAAAAGATGTTAAAGTGTTTATCGATAAAAAAGTTAATAAGGAAAATAAAATAAATTTTCATCCAAATGATAATACTGTAACACTTTTTATATCTATCAATGATATGTTTAAATTTCTAAATAATCTAAAAATTGAATATCAAGTTATAGATTTATAAAACTAAGATATGTTATAATCATATATGAAAGTAGGTAAGATCATGGATTTATGGCAATATGAAAAAGACTTGCAATCAAAAGGAATTAAAATCATTGGTGGAACAGATGAAGCAGGTAGAGGTCCACTCTATGGACCAGTAGTTGCTGCTTGTGTTGTATTACCACAAAACTTTAAACTAGATGGTCTAAATGATTCAAAAAAATTAACCGAAAAAAAGAGAAATATATTTTATGATTATATTGTAAAAAATACAATTTATGGAATTGGTGTTGTTTTTCCTGAAGAAATAGATAAAATCAATATTTATGAAGCAAGCAGAAAAGCCATGATTATAGCAATCAAACAAGTCCAAAAACAAATCAAACTAGAATATGTTTTATCCGATGCTATGCCGATAGAAATAGATATCCCTGTATTACCCATAGTAAAAGGCGATGCCAAAAGTATCACTATTGCAGCAGCAAGTGTTATTGCAAAAGTTACTAGAGATAGAATGTTATATGAAATAGATAAAAAATACCCAGAGTATGGTTTTAAAAACCACAAAGGTTATCCTACAAAAAAACATTTAGAAGCTATAAATAAATATGGATTAATAGATGGATACAGAAAAACTTATGGTCCCATAAAAAAATATATAGAAACAGGTCATTGTTAGAAAGGATTAAAATATGATAATAAATGAAAATAATAAAAATACAATTTTAAAAGGTATGGTAAAACGAGGATTTAATCAAAATCCTAATGAATTAAAAGAAAAATTACAAGCAAATAATAGAATGCTTAATAATTTCAATACTTCTCCAAAAATAAACACTACAAATAACAAAGCAAATGTAAGTAATGGTAATTTAAGGAAAATAATAAGTCAATTAAATAACCTAAAATGATAATACATACAATTCCTGTTGGCTACCTAAAAGCAAATTGCTATATTTTAGAAAAAAACAATAAAGTAATTATCATTGACCCAGGTAGTGAATATGATAAAATATCTCCAGTAATAAAAAACAAAGAAATAATCAAAATATTAATTACTCACTATCATCAAGACCATATAGGTGCCCTAGAAAATTTTAATAAAAAATTAATATTAAACAATCCAGAAGAAAAATCTTATTTTTTTCCACCATTTAAATTTAAAGTAATATATACAAAAGGACATACAGCTGATAGTGTTACCTTTTATTTTGAAGAACAAAAAGCCATGTTCACTGGAGATTTTATATTTAAAGAAAACATTGGTAGAACAGATTTACCTACTGGAAACATAGAAGATATGCGCCAAAGTTTAAAAATCATTAAAAACTATCCAAATGACATTATTATTTATCCAGGACATGGACCAAAAACAAATCTGAAACAAGAAAAAGAAAAAAACTACTTTTTAAGATAAAAATGTGCTATAATTATAATAAAAAGGAGGCTAAAAATGTTAGAAGGTACAGGAAAATATTTTTTAATACTCTTTATCATTTTTTTCATCGTTTACTTAACTGTTAAAATTTGCTTAAGTAAATTATTTAAAGAGGCAAAAATAGAATCATGGAAAGCATATATACCATTTTATAATAGACTTGTTTTAATCAAGTTATTAGATTTAAAAAAATCTTTATTTTATAAAACACTAATTCCTATTGTAAATTTATATTACTATAAAATTATAATTAGTGAGTTATTAAAAGCTTATAAAATGGACCCTAAAGATGCAATTTGGTTTATCATAATTCCTATGTATAAATTTCCAGAATTAGTATTTAAACAACCAAAATTTATGCTTCATATGTATGATGATACAGAAGAATTTATAAGTAATCAAAATATTTTATTTACACAAGAGACAAAAAATCAAACAAATACTCCAGTCAAAGAAATAACAGAATCCAACGTAGTAAATCAGTATAATCCTAATAGTCAAACTTCACAAAATGAAATAATAATTAAACCAGAATCTTATAATCAAGTGCAAGAAAACATTAGTGAAAAACCACAAGTAAATATATCTAATTCAAATAATGTATTTTTAAATCCTAATTTAGAAAACAATTCAAAGCAAGAAACTATAATTCAACCTAAACCTCAGGAAGAAAAACATGAAGAACAAAAAATTGCTTTTAATTCAAATGCCCCTAAAGTATGTCCAAACTGTGGTACTAAATTATCTCCAAATGCGACAACTTGTTTTCTTTGTGGTACAAAACTATTGTAATATTTAAAAAAAAACAGTATAATAAAAAACAAAGCCAAGACCAAGAGGAGTAAATATTTATCTATTTATAGAAAGTTAGTGGTTGATGTAAACTAATAATAGATTATATTGAAGGTAGCTTGACCAAGCTGATTTTTTGAAACAGTAGTAGAAAAATCCGTAAAATGTGCGTTAAACAAATCAAGGTAAGTAAGACTTATAAAATAGGGTGGTACCGCGTTCAAAACGCCCCTATATTTATAAGTTTTTTTTTCTTAAAGGAGGGAATATATGTGTTAGAAGCTTTTAATCAATATGTCAAAAAGTTTGATTTAAATAATGAAGATATAAAACTAAAATATAATCATTCATATAGGGTCATGGAATTAAGTCAAAAATATGCAAAACAATTAAATTATTCCAAAGAAGATTATGCTATCGCGCAAATCATAGGTCTTATACATGATATTGGGAGATTTGAACAACTAAAAAAATATAATTCATATGATGATTCAAAAACAGTAGACCACGCTGAATTAGGAGTAGACATATTGTTTAATCAAAATTTAATAAAGCAGTTTAATATTCCTAAAAAATACTATGAAATAATTAAATTTGCTATACAAAATCACAATAAAATAAATATTGAACAAACATACGATTCTCAAAAATTAAAACATGCTAAATTAATAAAGGATTTAGATAAAATAGATATATTATATTTACTAGGTTATCTAAAAGAAATAAAAATAGTCCCAACAAATGAAAAAATAAGTGTCCAAATCAAAAAAGATATTTACAATCATAAATTATGTAATCTTAAAAATTGTCAAAATACCAATGACTACATAGCTGCTAAATTTGCCTTTGCCTTTGATATAAATAACGTTATATGTTTAAAAGAATTTAATAAAAATTTAAAATACTTCTATAATCATTTAAATAAAAAAGAAATATTTGAAGATATATATTTAGAAGTGCAAAAATACATAAAAGAAAGGATTGATAGAAATGCTTGAAAAAAAATATAATCATTTAAAAGTAGAAGAAGGAAAATATGAAAATTGGAAAAATAAAGGATATTTTAAAGCAGGCGATATAAGTAAAAAGCCATATGCAATTGTAATACCACCACCTAATGTTACAGGAAAATTACATATTGGGCATGCTTGGGATACAGGCTTACAAGATATAATAATTAGATATAAAAAATTAAAAGGCTTTGATACACTATGGGTTCCAGGAATGGACCATGCAGGTATAGCTACCCAAGCAAAAGTTGATAAAAGACTAAGAGATAAAGGAATAGACCCAAGAAGTATGGATAGAGAAGAATGGCTAAAAGCTGCGTGGGCTTGGAAAGATGAATATGCAGAGAATATTCATAAACAATGGGCTAAACTAGGACTTGCTTTAGATTATAGTAAAGAAAGATTTACATTAGATGAAGGATTGTCTAAAGCTGTAAACAAGGTTTTTGTTGATTTATATAATAAAGGATTAATTTATCGAGGAGAAAAAATAATTAATTGGGACCCAGTTCAATTAACCGCCTTATCAAATGAAGAAGTTATTTATAAAGACGAAGAAGGCGCCTTTTATCATTTAAAATATTATATTGATGGAACTGAAGAATACTTAGATGTTGCTACCACAAGACCAGAAACACTTTTTGGAGATACAGCAGTAGCTGTTAATCCAAATGATAAAAGATATAAACATCTAATAGGAAAAGAAGTTATTCTTCCAATCGTTGAAAGAAAAATTCCTATTATAGCTGATGAACATGCAGATATAGAAAAGGGAACTGGATGTGTAAAAATAACTCCAGCTCACGACCCAAATGACTTTGAAGTTGGTCAAAGACATGGATTAGAAAAAATAATTATAATGAATCCAGATGCAACAATGAATGAAAAAACAGGAAAATATAAAGGATTAAATAGATTTGAATGCCGAGAAAAACTAATAGAAGAATTAAACGAAAAAGGATTATTAATTGGAATAGAAAAAATAACTCATTCCGTTGGTCACTCAGAAAGAAGTGATGCCATAGTTGAACCATACTTATCTAAACAGTGGTTTGTAAAAATGGACATTTTAGCTAAAAACGCTTTAAAAAACCAGTTTAATCAAAATAAAAAAGTTAATTTTTTCCCTCAAAGATTTGAAAAAACATTAAATCATTGGTTAGAAATATCACATGACTGGTGTATATCTAGACAATTATGGTGGGGACATCGAATACCGGCATGGTATAAAAACGATGAAATATATGTTGGATTAGAAGCCCCAAAAGAAGAAGGATGGACTAGAGACCCAGATACCCTAGATACTTGGTTTTCATCAGCATTATGGCCATTTAGTACCATGGGATGGCCCGATAATACTGATTTATATAAAAGATATTATCCAAATGATGTAATAATTGCTGGATTTGATATCATATTTTTCTGGGTTAGTCGTATGATATTCCAAGGAATAGAATTTACTGGCCAAAGACCATTTAAAGATTGTTTAATCCATGGACTAGTAAGAGATAACTTAGGTAGAAAAATGAGTAAATCATTAGGTAATGGTGTTGACCCAATGGATGAAATAGATAAATATGGTGCAGATAGTTTAAGATTTTTCCTAACAACCTCATCCGCACCTGGAATGGATGTAAAATACGACCCAGAAAAAGTTAAATCAACATGGAATTTTATTAATAAACTTTGGAATGCCTCAAGATTTGTATTAATGAATATAGATGAATATGAAGAAACATTAGAAGATTTAACACTACCAGATAAATGGATTTTAACCAAATTAAATAAAACAGTTAAAGAAGTTACAAAAAGCATGGAAAAATATGAATTTAATATTGTCGGCTCAACTTTATATAACTTTATATGGAATGATTTTTGTGATTGGTACATTGAACTTTCAAAATTAAATATGAATAATACTACAAAAACGGTATTATTAAAAACTCTAAAAGCAATTTTAAAAATGCTTCATCCATTTATGCCGTATGTTACAGAAGAAATATACACAAAATTACCAAATACCGAAGAATCCATAATGTTAAGCGAGTATCCAGAATATAATCATAAAGAAATATTTAGTGAATACAAAAATATGGATAATATAATAGACTTGATTAAAAAAATAAGAAAATCTAAATTAGAAAATAATATCAAAGAAAATTATATTGAATTTAATCATCCAATATTAAAAGAAAATAAAAATATACTAAATAAATTATTAAAAAATAAAGAATTAGAAAATCATCAATCATTAGAAAACATAACATTTAACTTTATGGGAGAAAAAGTAAATCTATATTATGATAATTCCGCAAATAAAACGGCAGAAATAGAAAACCTTTATAAAGAAAAAGAAAGATTAGAATCATCAATAAATAGGAGAGAAAAACTACTAGCAAACCAAAATTATGTAAACAAAGCGCCTAAAAATATTGTTGAAACTGAAAAACAAACATTAGAAAAAGAAAAACAAGAACTATCAATAATTATTCAAAAATTAAAATAAATAAACTCTCACATTTTCTATCGTATTTTTAAATTATTAAACCTTATTTATCATATAAAAAAATGACACTTAGTAATATCAAAGATAAA
Source organism: uncultured Bacilli bacterium (assembly GCA_944329375.1). Classification (GTDB taxonomy): domain Bacteria; phylum Bacillota_I; class Bacilli_A; order RF39; family UBA660; genus Coprosoma. The sequence continues at coordinate 74,898 of CALVIB010000001.1, forward strand.
TTTTAAAATTAAAAAAGATTGATTTATGTAAAAAAATGTGATATATTGGTAACAGAATAGGGGCGAGGAGGTGAAATAGATGAGAAGAAATTCCAAAGGTTTTACTTTGATTGAGCTATTGGCCGTAATTGTTATCTTAGCTATTATCGCCTTAATTACAACTCCAATTATCTTAAATGTTATTGAAGATTCAAGAAAAAATACTGCTGTCGTTAATGCTTGGGGAACAATAGATGCTGTAAGAGTTTCATACTCACAAGCTCAGGTTGATAGTGAACCAGTTGGTAGTCCATTTACAGTTAATTTTCCAAAAGAAGATGGTAAAGGAACAGAAAATACTGACTGGGGAGTAACCGCTTCTACTGGTGGTGGATATGGTAAAGGTTATGTAAATGACCACGCTGTATCAGCAAGTGGAGCAATGCCAGAAGGAGGATATGTAACCATTCTAGAAGATGGAAATATAATTGCATATAAACTAAAATTCGGTCAATATTATTGTACAACTATGAAAGAAGGTGCCGATTCATTTGACCCAAATTCTATGTTGTGTTCAAGAACTGCTAGCGATGTAGAATTAGGGGATATAGCAAATAATTCATCAAATCACGTTGGTGGTACATATGAAGGGCAAAATTCTTAATTATAAAGTCTAAAACTGTAGTAATCCTACAGTTTTTATTTGCGCAAATTCAAAACAAAATAATAACCTTGTCTAAAAAAAAGTAATATGCTATTATTATAATAGAGGTTGGTATCATGTACGAGGAAGAATATAATAATACGACTAAAATAGTTGAATATGTCTCAGTTATTACTATTTTGCTAATAATATTAATAATTTTAGTGCCTTCAGTATCAAATATTATTTATAATGTTTCAAAACGTTCCTCAGAAATTAGTACTCAAGGAACAATAGAAACAGTAAAAGCCTTTTATGTCAATGTAAACCTAACTAAAACAGTTGACCTACCATTCAAAGTCATTTTTGATAATGATAAATATACATTTTATGAAAATGGAAAAAAAATAAACCTCAAAAACACATTAAATAATCGAGGAAAATTACCAACCGCAGGAAGTATTCAACTAAATACTGATGGTTCAGTAACTGTAAAAAATCTAACTTTTGGCAAATTTGTATGTAATCAAACAAATAAAAAAAGTTTAGTATGCGATTAACAAGTGATAACTTATTGGTTGTCACTTTTAATATATTAAAACCTTTGATATAATGTTTATAAAGGTGATTTGGATGAAACAAGAAAATATCAGAAACTTTTCAATAATAGCACATATTGACCATGGAAAAAGTACATTAGCAGACAGAATATTAGAATTAACAGGTGCAATAACAGAAAGAGAAAAACAAGACCAATTACTAGATAATATGGATATTGAAAGAGAAAGAGGAATCACAATAAAATTAAATACAGTTAGATTAAATTATAATTATAAAAATCAAAATTATATAATGCATTTAATAGATACCCCAGGGCATGTTGATTTTTCCTATGAAGTTTCAAGAAGTTTGGCAGCATGTGAAGGAGCAATTTTAGTTGTTGATGCAGCTCAGGGAATAGAAGCCCAAACACTAGCAAACGTATACTTAGCCTTAGAAAACGATTTAACTATTATTCCCGTTATTAATAAAATAGATCTTCCTAATGCAGACATTAATAAAGTAAAAAAAGAATTAATTGACACATTAGGTTTCAAAGAAGAAGAAATTATTTTAACAAGTGCTAAAACTGGTAAAGGTATCAAAGAACTAATAGAAGCTATAATAGAAAGAATACCTGCCCCACAAGGAAATCCAAAAGAAAAATTAAAAGCTTTAGTCTTTGATAGTTATTTTGACCCTTATAAAGGAGTTGTCGTTTTAGTTAGAATAAAAGAAGGCATTTTAAAATTAAAAGACAAAATAAAATTTATGGCTACTAATGCTGTTCATGAAGTAACAGAATTAGGTTTTAATAACCCAAAACCTCAAAATACCAGCGTATTAGAATGTGGTGAAGTAGGTTATATATGTGCCAGTATAAAAAGTATTAGTGACATTAAAGTTGGAGATACAATAACCTTAGAAAATAATCCAGCCCAAGAAAGTCTTCCTGGTTATAAACCTATGCAACCAATGGTTTTTTGTGGATTATATCCAACTGAAACAAACAAATACCCAGAACTAAGAGAAGCTTTAGAAAAATTAAAATTAAACGATGCGGCTTTAGAATTTGAACCAGAAACTTCAGAAGCATTAGGTTTTGGATTTAGATGTGGTTTCCTAGGATTACTTCATATGGAAATAACCTTAGAAAGATTAGAAAGAGAATTTAATATTACTCATATTGCTACCTCTCCATCAGTAATTTATAAAATTACAAAAACCGATAATGAAATTATATATATTGATAGTCCATCAAAAATGCCAGATAGAGGAAAAATAAAATTAATTGAAGAGCCCTATATTAAAACCGACATTTATGTACCTAGTGAATATATAGGTAGTATTATGGAATTATGTCAAAATAAAAGAGGAACATATATCAGTATGGAATATATAACTCCAAACAGAGTAAATATACATTATGAATTACCATTATCAGAAATAGTTTACAATTTTTTTGATAAACTAAAAAGTTCTACTAAAGGATATGCCTCATTTGATTATGATTTAATAGGATATAAACCAAGTGATTTAGTAAAAATGGATATATTATTAAATGGGATTCCTGTTGATGCATTAAGCTTAATCGTTCATAAAGATTTTGCCTATAATAGAGGAAAAACCATTGTATATAAATTAAAAGAGATAATTCCAAGACAATTATTTGAAGTGCCAATTCAAGCTGTCATTGGTTCAAAAGTGATTGCTAGAACAGATATTAAAGCAATGCGTAAAAACGTTCTTGCTAAATGCTATGGCGGAGATATAACAAGAAAAAGAAAATTGTTAGAAAAACAAAAAGAAGGAAAAAAACGTATGAAAATGGTTGGTAAAGTCGAAGTACCTAGTGAAGCATTTTTAGCTGTTTTAAATATAGATGAAGAAAAGTAGGTGTTAATATGTACAATTTTGTATGGCATGAAATAGAGCAAGGCATTAGAGTAATAATATTGCCTCCACCAATAGATGAGATTCTAAAAGATGATTTTAATTATTCAGATTATATAAAAAATTATTTAATACAAAATCAGGAAGATAATGGAGAATATCTAACTAAACTAATTTTCAACGAACTAAGCGACGATGAAATAGTAGAAGAAAATAATCCATTAAGAGATATGCTTATAGATGAAGGATTAAATGAGGCTTATGAAAAGGAAATAATCGAAATTCAAAAAATATATGAAACTGATTTAAAAGAAAAAAAGCATTCAATTGACTATACTAGTGCTATGAAAAAAATTGCAAAAAAATATTATGACATATTAAAAATAAAAAAGACAAACATTAAAGGTGCAAAAAAATGAGTATATACATTCATATACCATTTTGTTCAAGTATTTGTTCATATTGTGATTTTTGTAAACTTCTAAAAAATAAAAAATGGATAGAAGAATATTTAATTGTTTTAGAAAAAGAAATAAAAGAAAACTATAAAGGTGAAAAAGTAAATACAATATATATAGGTGGTGGAACACCAAGTACATTATCAAACAAAGAATTAGAAAAGCTTTTTAACATATTAAAAATATTCAAAACTGAAAAAAATACCGAAATAACATTTGAAACAAATACTGAAGATTTAACTAAAGAAAAAATAAATTTACTAAAGAAAAACATTAACAGATTAAGTATAGGAGTTCAGACCTTTAATAAAAAAAAGTTAGAAAAGTTAAACCGAAAACTAGATATAAATAATTTAAAAAATGCCTTAAAAAATTTTGATAATGTAAATATTGATTTAATGTATGGTTTTCATAATCAAACATTAGAGAGTTTAAAAGAAGATTTAAAAAAAATAATTAGTTTAAATCCAAAACACATTTCCACATATTGTCTTATTTTAGAACCTCATACAAAATTATATATAAAAAAATACAAACCATTAGATGATGATAAAGAAAGACAAATGTATGATTTAATTATAAAAACATTAAAAGAAAATGGATATATCCAATATGAATTAAGCAACTTTTCCAAAAAAAATTATGAATCTAAACATAACATAACATATTGGAACAACGAAAGCTACTATGGATTTGGTCTAGGAGCAAGTGGATATATAGATGGAATTAGATATGAAAATACTAGAAATTTAAATGAATATTTAAAAGGTAATTTTGTTTTAAACAAACACATAGTAACCAAAAAAGAAAAAATAGAAAATGAATTTATAGTAGGATTAAGAAAAATAGAAGGTATAAGTAAAGCAAAATTTTATAAAAAATATCAAAAAAATATCAAAGAAATAAAAGTAGTCAATAAAATGTTAAATGAAAAATTATTATTAGAAGATGAAATAAACATCTTCATAAATCCAAGATATTTATATACATCAAATGAAATACTATTAAATTTTATAGAAATGTAAAACTTATTATTAATTATCCTTTATAGCCTATAAAATAATTATATATTTAAGGATGTGAGAAATATATGAATGAGAGAAATATATGGATAGATATAATATCTAAACTGTATAAAAATCTTCATATGTCAGAAAGTGCAATGCATGGAATGAGACAGTCAGATAAAAAAAGAGATAAAATATTAAATTATTTTGAAAGATTAGAAAAAGTACATCAAAGAGTATCAGAAAGTAAAAGAGAAGAAGATTTAAAATTGTTAAAAAATTTTTATTATAATCTTTATGTCATAAAACCAGAAGATATTCCTGATAGTTATTTTGAACATGAAAAGAGAATAATGAGAGAAAGAGGATATGGAAATATAGAAATAACACCTGAGAGAAAACAGAATTTGATTAACCAGATTATAGAGGACCAAAAAGAATCATTAGATAAATGGATAGAATATTTTCTATTTGATGAAGAAAGTAATAGCTATGAGATGTGGGAGAAGTACTGGGTATTTCAAGGACTGCAACAATTAGGAAAATATAATAAAGAAACGGGTAAATTTTCAAAAAGAGATAAACATACAGTATATCCATTTCCACCATTAGAAAGAGAAGTAATATTTACAACATTAAAATTAATGGAAGATTATATAAAAGATAAAAAAGGCGATAATGAAATAAGAAGTGCTTTAGGAAGTGGTAATTTTAAGACTTTATATGAATATTCCATTAAAATTATAATGAATAAAGAAGAAAAGCAAAGTAATACGACTTTAGGGAAATGGATAAAATATGAACAAGGCTCAGATTATCATAAATTAAGAGATAGTCTTCAAGGATATTATACAGGATGGTGTACAGCAGCAGGAGAAAACTTTGCGAAAGAACAGTTAGAAAATGGAGACTTTTATGTATATTATACATTAGATAAAAATGGCGAAGCCAAAGTACCTAGAATAGCTATAAGAATGAATGGACATAATGAAATAGGAGAAATAAGAGGAATAGCCGATAATCAAAATATGGAACCAGAGATGATATCAATATTAGAAAAAAAGTTAGAAGAATTTCCAGATAGAGACAAATACAGAAAAAAAGAATATGACATGCAATTTTTAACAACGATAGATAATAAAGTCCAAAAAGGTTATGATTTAACTAAAGAAGAACTTAGATTTCTATATGAAATAGATAGTAAAATAGAAGGTTTTGGATACGAAAAAGACCCTAGAATAAAAGAAACAATAAATAAACGAAATATAAAAAATGATTTAATGTATATATTTGATTGTAAGGAAGATGAAATATGTGTAGGAGGAGATTTACCTAAAGATAAAACGATAAAAGTATATTGGGATTCCCTTGATTTAAGTGGTTTAACGAGTGCTGAAGACTTAAAATTACCAGAGCATATAGGAAGTTTTCTTTATTTAAGCGGTTTAACAAATGCCAAGGATTTAACCTTACCAAAGTATATAGGAGGAAATCTTTATTTAGATAGTTTAACCAGTGCCAAAAGCTTAAAATTACCAGAGTATATAAGAGGAAATCTTAATTTAAGAAGTTTAACAAGCGCCAAGGGTTTAACCTTACCAGAGTATATAGGAGGTTCTCTTTGGTTAAATAGCTTAACCAGTGCCGAAGACTTAACCTTACCAGAGTATATAGGAGGTTATCTTGATTTAAGAAGTTTAACAAGTGCCAAAGGCTTAGACTTATCTAATACAATCATAGGAGATTCTCTTGGTTTAAGAAGTTTAACAAGTGCCAAAGGCTTAACCTTACCAAAACACATAGAGGGATACATTTGGTTAGGTGGTTTAACAAGTGCGGAAGGATTAAAATTACCAGAAAATTTTGATATTAAAAAATTAATTGCTCCAAATTATATTATAAAAGAAATAAAAAATCATCCAGAAAAGTATTATATTCAAAAAGAGGCGGAAGAATTAGATTCGCCTAGTGAAGAAGATATACAAAATGGCGAACTTACTAAAGGTAGACATATTTAAATAAAATAGGTAAATAATATGTAAAACAAAATTGATTTAAGAATAAAAATAACAGAACTTATGATAAAAAAGAATACAGTTCTGTTATTTTTCCTTTAATTTTGTTATAATTAAAGCGTAAATAATATTTGAAAGGACGCTAGTTTTATGAATGAAAGAAATACATGGATAGATATAATAGCTAAACTGTATAAAAATCTTCATATGTCAGAAAGTGCAATGCATGGAATGAGACAGTCAGATAAAAAAAGAGATAGAATACTTAATTATTTTGAAAGATTAGAAAAAGTACATCAAAGAGTATCAAAAAGTAAAAGAGAAGAAGATTTAAAATTGTTAAAGAAATTTTATTATAATCTTTATGTCATAAAACCAGAAGATATTCCTGATAGTTATTTTGAACATGAAAAGAGAATAATGAGAGAAAGAGGATATGGAAATATAGAAATAACACCTGAGAGAAAACAGAATTTGATTAACCAGATTATAGAGGACCAAAAAGAATCATTAGATAAATGGATAGAATATTTTCTATTTGATGAAGAAAGTAATAGCTATGAGATGTGGGAGAAGTACTGGGTATTTCAAGGACTGCAACAATTAGGAAAATATAATAAAGAAACGGGTAAATTTTCAAAAAGAGATAAACATACAGTATATCCATTTCCACCATTAGAAAGAGAAGTAATATTTACAACATTAAAATTAATGGAAGATTATATAAAAGATAAAAAAGGCGATAATGAAATAAGAAGTGCTTTAGGAAGTGGTAATTTTAAGACTTTATATGAATATTCCATTAAAATTATAATGAATAAAGAAGAAAAGCAAAGTAATACGACTTTAGGGAAATGGATAAAATATGAACAAGGCTCAGATTATCATAAATTAAGAGATAGTCTTCAAGGATATTATACAGGATGGTGTACAGCAGCAGGAGAAAACTTTGCGAAAGAACAGTTAGAAAATGGAGACTTTTATGTATATTATACATTAGATAAAAATGGCGAAGCCAAAGTACCTAGAATAGCTATAAGAATGAATGGACATAATGAAATAGGAGAAATAAGAGGAATAGCCGATAATCAAAATATGGAACCAGAGATGATATCAATATTAGAAAAAAAGTTAGAAGAATTTCCAGATAGAGACAAATACAGAAAAAAAGAATATGACATGCAATTTTTAACAACGATAGATAATAAAGTCCAAAAAGGTTATGATTTAACTAAAGAAGAACTTAGATTTCTATATGAAATAGATAGTAAAATAGAAGGTTTTGGATACGAAAAAGACCCTAGAATAAAAGAAACAATAAATAAACGAAATATAAAAAATGATTTAATGTATATATTTGATTGTAAGGAAGATGAAATATGTGTAGGAGGAGATTTACCTAAAGATAAAACGATAAAAGTATATTGGGATTCCCTTGATTTAAGTGGTTTAACGAGTGCTGAAGGATTAAAATTACCAGATTATATAGGAGGAAATCTTTATTTAAGTAGTTTAACGAGTGCGGAAGGTTTAGATTTATCTCATACAAATATAGGAGAAGATCTTTATTTAAATAGTTTAACGAGTGCGGAAGGTTTAGACTTATCTCATACAAATATAGGAGGAAATCTTTATTTAAATAGTTTAACGAGTGCGGAAGGTTTAGATTTATCTAATACAAATATAGGAGGAAATCTTCATTTGAGTAGTTTAACAAGTGCGGAAGGCTTAAAATTACAAGAGTACATAGGAAATCTTGATTTAATAAGTTTAACTAGTGTGGAAGGCTTAACCTTACCAAAGCATATAGAAGGAGAACTTTTTCTAACTAGTTTAACCAGTGCAGAAGGTTTAACCTTACCAGAGTACGTAGGAGGAAATCTTGATTTAAGTAGTTTAACGAGTGCGGAAGGTTTAAAGCTGCCAGAAAATTTTGATATTAAAAAATTATATGCTCCAGAGTATATCATAAATGAAATAAATATGCATCCAGAAAAATATTTTAATAATTATAAAATAAATGAAAATATACAAAGAAGAAAGTTTTAGGTGGTAAAATGATATTTGAAAAAGAATTAACATATATAAAAAATAAAAGATACAAAGAAAATGCAGAAAAATTAATAAGTTTATTACCAGATTATTTTTATGATGTAGCTGCTAGTTCCACAGGTAAATATCATCCTGAATTTGCTTTAGGAACTGGAGGATTAGTAAGACATACAAAAGTTGCTGTTAAACTTGCTTATGAACTTGCAAACAATGAAGTAATAGGTTATTCTTTTACAGATGATGAAAAAGACTTAATGTTAATAGCACTCATCATGCATGATGGTCTAAAGCATGGAAAAATAAAAGAAAAATATGTTAGGTTTGACCATCCAATCTTAATGGCTAATTACATTAAAGAAAATAAAGATAAATTAACCTTAACTGATAATGAAATAGAATTTTTATGTAACGTTATTTCATCACATATGGGCTCATTCAATACAAATCCATATAGCGATATAACTTTACCAATTCCACATAACAAATATCAAAGATTTGTTCATATGTGTGATTTTCTAGCAAGTCGTAAATTCTTAGATGTAAAATTTGAAAATAATGAAATAAAGGAGTGATTAAAATGGCTAAGTGGGATAAAGACTATTTAGAATTATGTAAAAGAATATTAAAAGAGGGGATAGAAGTAGAAAATAGAACAGGAGTAAATACTATCAAAGTTCCATCACATCATTTTCATTTTAACTTAGATGAAGAATTTCCAATTTTAACAACAAAACAATTATTCATAAGACAAGCTGTTTTAGAAATGTTATGGATTTATCAAGCTCAAAGTAACGATGTTAGATGGTTGCAGGAAAGAAATGTTCATATATGGGATGAATGGGAAGTAGATGAAGATGGAATTTACCGTATTTATGAATCCCCAAATGAACAAACACCATATGATAAAAATAAAGAAGTATCAGTATTAAACCCATATAGTGTTCCTGTTCATAATCATAATGAAAAATTAGATTATAAATATGATGAAAAAGGAAATATTTTAACTGCTAAAAGTCTAAGCGAAGAAAATAGTCTAAAAATGTTTCCAAATCGTGAAGCCATCAAAAAAAATATAAAAACAGCAAAATTCTATGGTAAACAATATGCACATACCATAGGAACAGCTTATGGATATATTGTGGGTAAATTTGAAATGATTCAAAATCTAATAAACAATTTAAAAACAAATCAAAACGATAGGCGCAATGTCATGAGTTTATGGCAAGATGATTATATTAATACCGCCGTTTTACCATCATGTGTTTGGTCAAGCGAATGGGATGTTACAGATGGAAAATTAAATGCTTGGGTTCATCAAAGAAGTTGTGATGTACCACTTGGTTTACCTTTTAATGTAACTCAATATTCCGTTTTATTGCACATGCTAGCGCGTGTTACAGATTTAAAACCAGGTACTTTAGATTGGAGTATAAAAGATGCTCATATATATGTAAATCAAATAGAAGGAATCAAAGAACAAATCCGCCGAGGTAATGAACTTGAAGATTTAAAAGCCCCAGAATTATGGTTGAATCCTGAAATAACAGACTTCTTTGAATATGATAACTCTAAAGAATGTAAAGATGTCAAATTATTAAATTATAAACATCATGGAAAAATAAAATTTCCTCTTGCTCAATGAAATTATCAATAATAGCTGCCATTGGTAAAAATAATGAACTTGGACTAAATAATAATTTAATATGGCATCTAAAAGGAGATATGAAATTTTTCAAAGAAACGACAATTGGTCATACTATAATCATGGGAAGAAAAACCTTTGAATCATTACCCCAATTGCTTGAAGAAAGAAAACATATAGTTTTATCAAGAAATAATATCAATATACCAAACATAGAAGTTTTTCATACAATTGAAGAATTTTTATCAAACTATATAAATACCGATGAAGAAATATTTAATATAGGTGGAGCTAGTGTATATCAATCATTACTTGAATACACAGAACAAATATATTTAACAGAAATAGAAAAAACAGCCAAAGCAGATGCCTATTTTCCAACCTTTAATAAAAAAGACTTTGAATCAGAAATATTAGATAAAAAAACCGATGAAAAAACAGGTATAAAATATAAACATGTTTTATACAAAAGGAGGTAAAAATGAAAGGAAAATTAATAACTATTGAAGGAACTGATTGCTCTGGAAAGGAAACTCAAACAAATCTTTTAATAAAAAAATTAAGAGAGGAAGGATACCGCGTTCAAAACTTTTCATTTCCAAACTATAATTCTCCTACTGGTAAAATAATAGGAGGTCCATATCTAGGAAAAGAAGGATATGACTCATGTTACTTCGAAGAAGGTTCAAGTCAAGTAAATCCTAAAGTTGCCGCATTATATTATGCTGCTGATAGAAAATATAATATAGAAAAAATAAACTTTCTTTTAGAAGGTGGTTATAATGTTATTTTAGATAGATATATATATTCGAATATGGCTCATCAAGGTGGAAAAATAGAAGACAAAAAAGAAAGACTAGACATGTATAACTGGTTAGATAAATTAGAATTTGAATTGATGGAACTCCCAAAACCAGATTTAACGATTTTTCTTCATATGCCATTAAAAATAACTAAAAAGTTAAAACAAGAAAGAAAAGAAAGGGCCGATGGTCATGAAAAAGATGAAAATCATTTAAAACATGCCGAAACAGCTTATTTGGAGTTAGCAAAAAAATATAACTTTACAACAATCGAATGTTCAGAAAATGGTAAACCAAAGGATATCGAAAAAATAAATAAAGATTTATATGATATAGTAAAACCATTTATAAATAAATAATTTTGTTCTATTAAATATAAAAAAAATCATAAAATATAATATGAAAATAATTGCTCATAGAGGAAATGATGGAATACATAAAGAAAATAGCTTAGAAGCTATAATAAATAGTTTAAACAGTAAATATACAAGTGGGGTAGAATTTGATGTTAGGTTGACTAAAGATAAAAAAATTATCATTAACCATGACCCATTTTACCAAGGATACTATATAAGTCATACAAATGTAAAAAAATTACAAAAACTTGGACTAAATACCTTAGAAGAAATATTAAATAATATAAAAAATAATAAAATAATTATGATAGAAGTAAAAGTAGATAATAAAAACATCAAACCAATTACCAAAATTTTAATAAAAAAATTAAGTAAATATAACTTGAATTATTATATTTGTAGCTTTAATTATAAATTTTTAAAATATTTCCAAAAATATAGTAACATCAAAACAGGACTAATCATAAGTCTAAAAATAAATGAAAAATATATAAATAACGACTTTGATTTTAATTCTATAAATTACCTATACAATAAAAAAATTCCAAACAAAGAAACATTCAGATGGAATATAAATAGTAAAAATGAATTACAAAAGTTAAATAAAAAAGAAAATATCATAACAGATAAAGCAAAAGAAATATCAAAATTTATTTAGCCACCTTGACCTTTTCACTTAAAATAAAAGCATTTTTATCATTTGCTTTGATAATTGATACAATTTTATTAGCTTTTTTTCTAGCTCCTAAAATCATTAAAATAATATTTTCATCATTTCCACTTTTAATTTTAAAAATTTTAAAATTTTCTTTTTTTAAATCATTAATAACATTAATCATTTTTTTAAAATTAATTTCTACTATAAACACATTAGTTCCAAGAGCAATTTTTTCCTCTAAATAACTTCCAAAATAAGAACCTACCAAAGCCCCAAAAGCAAAAGAAACTGCTTTAAAAATATCTTTTTGAATCCCCATTAAAACAGTTCCTGTTAAAATAATCCAAATTAAAGTTACCACAAATTGTAAAATAGCTCCAAGCTTTTTTTTACCATTACTTACTACAATTAATCTTAAAGTAGCTAAAGCATCTTCAATAATTTTAAATAAAAAAATAGCAAAATAAATTATTATTTTCATATTTCCCACCTAAAATTATTTTACCTTTATTGTCAAAAACTATACTAAAGTTGCACCAAAACAAAAAATAATATATAATGTTTAAGGTGATTTAAATGAAATTTGATTTAAATACTTTAAACACAAAACCCCAAATTATCATTGATACTAAAATAAATTTTCCCAAAGAAGATTTAGAAAAAGCTAAAATATTAAAAATGGATGAAGTTAGTGTAAAAGGACAAATAAACAATAATAAAGAAGAAAGTATTTTAAATTTAACTATTAAAGGTAAAATGACATTACCTTGTAATCTTACACTAGAACCCGTAGATTATCCATTTTCCATAGAAATAGAGGAAAATTTGAACGAAATTATCGAAAACTCTCAAAAAACTATTGATATTTTACCAATAATATGGGAAAATATATTAATGGAAATTCCCATGAGAGTTATAAGTCCAAATGCTAAAAACATGAAGACAAAAGGTAATGGATGGGAACTTATAACAGATAGCGAAAGTAAAGGCAATAATAGCCTAGCTAAGTTAAAAGATTTATTATAGGAGGTGTTATCATGGCTGTACCAGCAAGAAAAGTTAGTAAAACTAGTGGAAGAATGCGTCGTACTCATTATAAAATAAGTGCAAAAACTGTTACAACATGCCCAAAATGTGGAGCACCAGTAAAACCACATCGTGTATGTAAAAATTGTGGAACTTATAAAGGTAAAGAAGTTATCGCTGAACAAGATGAAAAAAATGTAGCAGAATAATTAATTTATCAATTAATTAATATTAAAATACCGAATAGTTGAATATTTCGGTATTTTTTGTAATGCGAAATAATTATCAAAATAGTCAAAAAAAGATGTTTAACAAAAGTGTTTACAAAAATATTGCTCTATGATATATTGAATAAAATAGTAAATATATAAAAAGGAGATAATGTATGAAAAATAAAGGATTTACTTTAATTGAAATTTTAGGAGTTATAGTAATATTGTCATTATTATTAATTCTAATTGTCCCTGGAATCATAAATAGATTATCAAGTAAACAGGAACAGACAATAGAAACTCAAAACAAAATTATATATGATGCAGCTTATCAGTATATAAATGAAAGACCAGATAAATTTCCTATTAAACGTAGTAGCACTTACTGTATTGGAATTAAAACCTTAATTGATGATGGTAAGCTATCAAGTCCAGTTATTGATGTAAATACAGGTAAAAATATATCTGATAAATATATACTAATAGATGTAAATAATTTAGAAAATAGTGAAATAAAAGATAACTCTAATTGTAAATAAAATTATCATACTTAATTAGTATAACGCATTTGTTCGTTAGAAATATTAAAAATAAGCCCCATAGCTAACATATAACTAAGCAAACTAGACCCCCCATAACTAATAAAAGGTAGGGTAATACCAGTAATTGGAAGTAACCCAAAAGTCATTCCAATATTTTGTATTTGTTGATATAAAAGCATTCCAACAATACCCGCAATAACATATTTATTGATTAATTTATTTGTCTTTAAAGCTAAAGTTATCAATCTAATATCAAACATAGCTAGTAAAGAAAGTAAAATAACCGATCCAATAAAACCAAAATGACTGGCATAAACAGCAAATATAAAATCAGTTTGAGCTTCTGGAAAATAAATTGGATTAGTAGTTAAGCCATGACCAATAAGTCCAGCAGAACCTATCGCACTTAAACTATTTTCTAGTTGAAAACCACTTTGATTAGACCAATCAAGTAATCTATCAACCCTCAAAAAGAAACTAGTACCAAAAATTTTAATAAATAAATCTTGACTAATAAAATAAACACCCAAAACAAAAACAATGAGTAAAAAAACTAAACCTATAACTATTAAAAACCATCTATATCTAATACCTGAAATAAAAAGCATAACAAATGTAATTAACAAATAAATCAAAACAACTCCAGTATCTGGTTGCATGAACGTCAAAACACTAGGAATTAAAACAACAATTCCAATTTTAATCAAAAACATAAATTCTTCTCTAAGACTAGGATTAGGAAATTCATCATTAAATTTAGAAATCATTGAAGCATTAACAATAATTAAAATTATTTTCATAAATTCACTGGGTTGAATTGTTCCAACCCCTTTAATTTCATACCAACAAGTCGCATCATTAATCGTTTTACCAAAGAAAAATAAACCAATTAAAGATAAAATACCAATTACATATAATAACCAACTCATTCTATATATATAGTTGTTACCAACAGTCATTACCAAATATATAACTATAAATCCAGCTATATACCAAATAATTTGATTTCTAACTAAATGGTCCATAGTACTTGGAAGTATACTATCAGCTCCATATAGTGTAATAATACTAATTAAACCAAAAAGTAAAATCGGCAACAATATTGATTTATCTAATTTATATTTTGAAACATTTTTCATAATATATCACCACTAAATATAATACACTAAACTTTTTTATTATACAATTATTTTTATAACAAAAAATTTCTTAAAAAAAAACAAAATTTATAGTATAATAATATTGGGTGATAGATATGATATGGCAATATATAATTATAATTGTAGTTTTATTAATAATAGCTTTCGCAATTCTAAAAGCTAAAAGCAAAGATTTTAAATTAGAAGCTAATAAATTAATTGAATATTTAGGGGGAACAGCCAACATAATTAATTATGAAGTAAACAATTCGAGATTTGTGGTAAATCTTCATAACATTGAGCTTGTAAATAAAGAAGCCATCCAAAAAATGGGAGCTCAAGGAATTGTTGAAATTGATAATCAGTTAAAAATAATTTTTGGCGAAGATGCAAAACAATTAAAGAAAAATATTGATGATTTAAAATAGATGTAGAATTAAAACTACATTTTTTATTTATTAGATAATTTGTTTTATAAAAGTAATTAATATCCTTGTGATTGACTTTAACTATTATATACTTTATAATTTAAATAGAATAGGGTGGTAAACATGGAGAAAACAAAATTAATTGCAACCATAAGTGAAAATAAAAATGAAAGGCAACAGATAGAAGAATTTATAAAAAGTGGTATAGATGTTATTCGTTTAAATATGAGTTATTCATCACATGATGTTTGCCGTAGATTAATTAATATTATAAATGAAACAAACGAAAAATTAGGTACTAATACTGCAATTATGATGGATTTAGAAGGACCTTGCATTCGAACAGGCAAATTTAATGGTGGTAAAGCTTTTTTAAATACTGGAGATAAAATTAGAATATATATGAATGAAATAAACGGAAATATGACAGGTTTTTCAGTTAATTATCCAAATTTAGTAAATGATTTAAAATATCATACCAAAATAAAATTAAGTAAAGGTAATGTAATTTTACAAGTTACAGAAAAAGGCTTAGATTATGTAGTTTGTGTAGTATTAAAAGGTGGAGAAGTTACCAACAATTCAAAAATTTATTTACCTGAAACAAGACCTAGTAGAAAATTTTTAACTGATAAAGATTATCAAGATGTCATATTCGCAAATGAAATGGGTGTTGATTTTATCACAGTTTCTTCATTGTCCTCAGCTGAAGATGTTTTAGAAATAAATGATTTATTAATAGAGTTAAAAAATGAACATATAGGTCTTTTAGCAAAAATAGAAAATAATAGAGCTGTCGAAGATATTGATAACATAATAAATATTGCTGATGGAATAATTTTAGATAGAGGAGATTTAGGAATAGAAATGCCTATTGAAATTGTTCCAAATATTCAAAAAAAAATAATTCATAAATGTTATGAAAAAGGATGTTTAATCATTATAACCGCAGAATTTAATAGCTTTATGACAAAAAAATCAGTACCTAATAGAGCTGAAGTTTCAGATTTATCAACATTAGTTTCAGAAGCCATTGATGCAATAATGTTAACAAGTGAAACGACAATTGGCGCACATCCAATCGATACAGTAAGAATTGTTAGTAAAATTATTAAAGAATCAGAGGGAAGTATAGATTATAGTTATTTTTTCAGAAAATCATTGAACGAAAAACAAAAAAGCATAACTTCAACAGTTTCTTCAAGTGTTGTTTTAGGTGCTAATGAATTAGATTGTAAAGCTATTCTAGTTGCCACAAATTTTGGGAGAACTGCTAGAAGAATTAGTAAACTAAAACCACCATGTCCAATTATTGCTGCCGCATCTAGTAATGAAGTAGTAAAATCATTACAATTACATTTTGGAGTTTTACCAATAAAAGCTGATGGTAAAACATTAGAAGAATTAACAGAAAATGTAAAAAGAAAAATAAAAGATACTTTAAAATTAAATATAGGAGACAAAATCATTGTTACAGGTGGATACCCATTTAAAAAAGTTAATTACACAAATTTTATGCAAATAGATGAAATATAAAAGAATAAGGAGGAAATAATCATGTATAATTTAGGTAAACAATTCCAAGTAGATAAAAAAAGAGCAATAGCCAATAAAAATAATATTATTCAAGGTAATAATTATCGTTTTACAGTTTTAACAGAAAGGTTAATCCGTTTAGAATATAATACTAATGGTATATTTGTAGATGACCCAACAGAATTAGTATTATATCGTGATTTAAAAACTCCAGAATTTAATACTAGTGAAAATAGTAATTATTTAACTATAACTACTAAATACTTTAAATTAACCTATACTAAAGATAAACCTTTCTTAGGAGGAAAAGCCAACCCTGCCGCTAATTTAAAAGTAGAACTTTTAAACACCGACCGTTTTTGGTATTATGGCCATCCTGAAGTAAGAAACTTTGGTATTCCTAATAGTTCAATTTCAGAAGGGGGTTTAAAAGGAAAAGGATTATATTCAGCCGATGGAATGAGTAGTATTGATGATACAAAATCTTTAATCCTTAACGAAGATGGTACAACATACGAAAACCCAGAATTAAGAGTAGATACATATTTATTTATGTATAATAAAGATTTTGAAGAAGCTTTAAAAGATTACTATAAAATAACAGGTTATCCTGCTTTAATACCAAGATATGCATTAGGCAATTGGTGGAGTAGTAATAACGATTATGATGATTTAAAATTGAAAACATTAGTTGACAATTTTATAATTAATGAAATACCACTTTCAATAATTGTTTTAGATAAAGATTGGCATAATCGTTTAAGAATAAATAATAAACATTTAAGAACAGGTTTTACTTTTAATAATAAATACTTTAAAGACCCAAAATTAATGATAAATTATTTACATGATAAAGGTATAAGAATAGGCCTAAGTATAGACCCAACATCTGGAATTTATAATATTGATAATTACTATAATGAAGCACTAAAATATTTACAAGCTGATAAAGATGGAAAAATTCCTTTTAATATCCTAGACCCTAAATTTGTCGATGCATATTTCAAATTATTTATCCATCCATTAGATAATTTAGGTGTAGATTTTTATTGGTTAGACCCAGAAAATAATCAAAGTATTCAAAACTCAACCTTATTAAAACATTATCAATTTTATGACATGAAAAGAGATTATAAACGTAGACCATTATTACTTTCTGAAGGAGATACAATTGCTCCTCATCGTTATCCAGTATTATATTCTGGTAAATCAACAGTTGGTTGGAATACATTAAGAAAAATTCCATTTTACAATAATAATAGCTTTAATAATGGCGCACCATTTTGGGCACATGATATTAGTGGATACTTCAAAGGAACTGAGGATAATGAATTGTACTTACGTTCAATTCAGTTAGCAGTATTTTCCCCAATTTTAAAATTTGGTGTTGATAAAGGTCATTACTATAAAAGAGAGCCTTGGAGATGGGATATAAAAACACATACCATTGCTAAAGATTATTTAAGGTTAAGACATAAATTAATACCATATATATATAGTGAAGCCTATAAATATCATAAATTTGGAGACCAATTAATAAAGCCATTATATTTTTACAAACCTCAATTTTATGATGATGTGTTATATCGTAATGAGTACTTTTTCGGTTCATCCTTATTTATTGCTCCAATTGTAACAAAAAAAGATGAAGTAATGAATCGCGTTGTTCATAATTTTTACCTTCCAGAAGGTACTTGGTATGATTATGTTACTGGTAAAAAATTTCCAGGAGGAAAAAATTATATCAATTTCTTCCGTGATGAAGATTATCCAGTATTTGCAAAATCAGGAGC
Organism: uncultured Bacilli bacterium; assembly: GCA_944329375.1. Classification (GTDB taxonomy): domain Bacteria; phylum Bacillota_I; class Bacilli_A; order RF39; family UBA660; genus Coprosoma. The sequence continues at coordinate 93,620 of CALVIB010000001.1, forward strand.
TATTATACCACTAAGCAATAACCAAAACTTAAACGATACAACTCCACCAGTTGACATGGAAATAAATATTTTCCCTGGCCAAAGTAATTCATATACATTGTTTGAAGATGATGGGGAAAGTGATTTATATCGTAAAGACTACTATTTATTGACACAAATAGATTATACATATATGCCAAATAATTATAGTGTTGTAATTAGAGCCATAGATGGAAAAAGTGGTATTGTACCAGACAAAAGAAATTACAAAATAGTTTTTAGAAACACCAAAAAAACAGATAATGTCACAGCCTATATGAATGAAACAGCCATGTCTTTAAAAACCTATGTAAATGGTCCAGATTTTATTGTTGAAATAAATGATGTTCCAACCGTAGGACAATTATCAATAAGTTGTAAAGGAAAAGATATCGAAATAGATGCTTTACGTTTAATAAATGAAGATATTGAAAGAATAATTAGTGATTTACAAATTCCAACAGAAATGAAAGAAAACATAGACCATATTTTATTTGGAAATGAAACAATAAAGAGAAAAAGAATTGAAATACGTAAATTAGCACGAATAGGCTTAGATAAAAAATTTGTTAAGATGTTCTTAAAATTACTTGAATATATTGGAGAAATTTAAAACTCATTTCATTTTTTTGAAACGAGTTTTTTCAATAATCATTTCAATATATAGATAAAAATTAAACATCAAAAGAAACTTATAGAAAATTATATGTCATTTCGTAAAAATTTTATATAAAACAATAAAATAGCTTTATAAAAATTTATAAAAATGATATACTTATAAAAAGGAGGAATTAAATGACAAATAAAATATTGCCAAAAGTATTTGGCTGGATGTTTATAGGATTATTAGTAACATTCTTTACAGGTTATTATGTATCACTTCATCCAGAAACAATGTTAAAACTATTTGGTAGTTATGCATTTCTAATTGTAATTATAATTGAATTTGCCATAGTTATATTTTTATCAGCGCGAATAACCAAAATGAAACCAACAACCGCTATAATTAGCTTTATAATTTATTCGGCAGTAAGCGGACTTACATTTTCCACAATATTCGTAACCTACGATTTAGGGTCAATAATGTATGTGTTTTTATTAGCTGCTGGTATATTTGCTATATTTGCATTTCTAGGAGCTGTAACCAAAATAGACCTATCTAAATTAGGAATATATTTGTTTATAGGACTAATAGCTATAATTATATGTGGATTAATAAATTTATTTATGAATAGTTCTACATTCGATATGATTGTCTCTTATATCGCTATTGCCATATTTGTAGGATACACCGCTTATGATGTTCAACAAATATTAAGAATGCAAGAGTTTAATGTAATACCAGAAGATAATCTTGCAATCTATGGAGCACTAGAATTATATTTAGATTTCATTAACTTATTTTTAAGATTACTTCAATTATTTGGAAGAAGTAATGATGATTAAAAAAGCTGTGAATAAGAGTAGTAGTAATTAAAACGTTATTTAGAGAGAAAGTGGTTGGTGAAAACTTTTTAACTTTAATTATGAACTTACTTAGGAGCTTCTTATATGATAAGTATAAGACGAATATGCCCGTTAAAGCATTAAGAGATTAATAAAGTATTATTAAAATAAGGTGGTACCGCGTTTATAACGCCCTTATAAAAATAATACTTTTTTCTAAATTATTTTATAAAAAATACTAGCCAAGCTAATTAAAAATTTAAATATAAAACTGAAGGAGGTAAACCGTGGACTATATATTAACATTTATATTTTGCTTTACAATAGTTTATTTAATTTATGCCATAGTTGTTATTTTAAGAAAAAAAGGATTTGAAAAGTTTAAAACAAGTAAACAACTAATTTTCTTTGAAAAAGCTTATAATATAGATTTCAAAAAAATAAACTTAAAAAAATTTGCACATGCACTTGCACTCACGAATGCTTTTATCATTGCTTTTACATGTACCATTATTGAAATAGTAGATAATTTCATTTTAAAATTATGTATTGGATTTATTATACTATTACCATTGATGCTTTTAATGTATAAAATTTTAGGAACAATTTTTAAAAAGAAAGAAGGAAAACAAAATGTATGATTTTAAACAAATAGAAAAAAAATGGCAAAAATATTGGAATGACAATCAAACATTTGCTGCAAAAAATAATGATAAAAAAGAAAAATATTATTTACTAGTTGAATTTCCATATCCATCAGGTGCGGGATTACATGTCGGACATGCGAGAAGTTATACAGCTTTAGATACAGTAGCCAGACAAAAGAGAATGGAAGGGTATAATGTACTATTCCCAATGGGATGGGATGCTTTTGGCGCACCAGCTGAACAGTATGCTATAAAAAACCATATCCACCCTAAAGATGCCGTAAAAGCCAACATCAAAACATTCAAATCACAAATAGAGGAGTTAGGAATATCATTTGATTGGAATAGAGAATTCGCAACCACTGACCCTGAATATTATAAATGGACTCAGTGGCAATTCTTAAAATTTTATGAACATGGCATGGCTTATAAAACAAAGAAAAATATCAATTGGTGTCCAACTTGTAAAACTGGATTATCTAATGAAGATTCGGCTGGTGGTGTTTGCGAAAGATGTGGCTCAAAAGTTATTCAAAAAGAAAAAGAGCAATGGATGCTTAGAATGAGTGACTATGCTGAAGATTTACTTGAAGGACTAAATGATACTAACTTTAGTAAAAGGGTAAAATTAGGACAAATAAACTGGATAGGTAAATCAGAAGGAGCCGAAATTGATTTTGAAATAGAAAATACTGATGAAAAATTAAAAGTATATACCACAAGACCTGATACAATTTATGGCGCAACCTTCATGGTTATCGCTCCAGAACATCCAGTAATCGAAAAATTAAAAAATAAAATAACTAATATGGATGAGATAAATAAATATAAAGAATATGCCAAAACAAAAACTGAATTTGAAAGAACTGAACTTGCTAAAGAAAAAACAGGCGTTAAAATAGAAGGCATAAATGCCATCAACCCATTTACTAATAAAGAAATTCAAATATGGACATCAGACTATGTTATGATGAGTTATGGTACAGGAGCCATTATGGCTGTTCCTGCTCACGATGATAGAGATTATGAATTTGCTACAAAATTTAATATTGACATTATTCCTGTAATTGAAGGAGATACCCTTCCTTATATTGGCGAAGGAAAATATATTAATTCTGAATTATTAAATGGAATAACTAATAAAACAGAAGCAATTAATAAAATGATAGAAGAAATTACCAAAAGAAAAATTGGAAATAAAAAAACCAATTATCGCCTGCAAGATTGGGTATTTTCAAGACAGAGATTTTGGGGAGAACCAATTCCACTAGTTTACTGTGAAAAATGTGGTTGGCAGCCAGTTCCTGAAAAAGACTTACCAGTATTACTTCCAGATGTTGCTAATTATGAACCAACAGATGATGGCGAAAGCCCACTTGCTAATATAGAAAACTGGGTAAATACAACCTGTCCAAAATGTGGGGGAAAAGCCAAAAGAGAGACTGACACTATGCCTAACTGGGCTGGATCTTCATGGTATTTCTTAAGATACATGGACCCACATAATGATAAAGAATTTGTCTCAAAAGAAGCCTTAAATTACTGGGGTAAAGTAGATTGGTATGATGGCGGTATGGAGCACACAGCTCGTCATTTACTATATGCTAGATTTTGGAATCAATTTTTATATAATATTGGACTTGTTCCAAATAAAGAACCAATTGATATTAGAACATCTCATGGAATGATTTTAGGGCCAGATGGCGAAAAAATGAGCAAATCAAAAGGTAACGTTATTAACCCTCATGATGTAGTAGAGGAGTATGGCGCTGATGCTTTAAGGTTATATGAAATGTTCATAGGTGACTATGAAAAAGATGCCGCTTGGAGTGTTAATAGTTTAAAAGGTTGTAAAAGATTCTTAGATAGAGTATGGAATGCTGGTAAAAAACTAAATGATAAAGAAGGATATACTAATGAATCATTAGTCCATAAAACTATTAAAAAAGTAACAAACGATATCAAAAGTATGAAATTTAATACAGCAATTTCAGCACTAATGATTTTACAAAATGATTATGATGATAAAGAAAGTATAACTAAAGATGATTTGCGAGTATTACTTCATTTATTAAATCCATTTGCCCCACACATAACAGAAGAAATAAACGAAAAATATAAATTAGGTAAACCATTATGTGAGTCAATATGGCCTGAGTATGATGAGGCAAAAACAGTGGATAACACATATGAATTAGTATTCCAAGTAAATGGTAAAGTTAGAGGAAAAGAAACCGTAAATGTAAATACATCTAAAGAAGAAATGGAAACACTAGCCCGCCAAAATGCTAATGTACAAAAATTTATTGAAGGAAAAACTATTATTAAAGTAATATCAATTCCAGGAAAACTAGTAAATATTGTTGTTAAATAGTTTGCCATTAAGTTAAATTTATGTTAAAATGTATATAGATGAGAGAAATCTCATATAATAAAAAGGAACATTCAATAATTCCATGTTGGATGGTGCCAATAATTTTTGGTTACCACCTAATCACAGATGTGTTAGGTGGTTTTCTTTTATATTAAAGTTATAAACAATAACGATAATAGAAAGAAGATAATAATGATTAAGCTTAAGATTAAAAAATCTTTCTTGTTCATTATACCGCCTCCCTTCTAAATAGAAGCTTGGCAGCCACCCAACTACTGAATGTTCCTTAAAATAAGTATAACAAACCATAACACCAATTACAATTGAACTGCATTACTTTTTATTAAAAAATAAATTTGCTATAAAAATAAATTTATGCTAAAATGTATATAGATGGGAGAAATCTCATATAATAAAAAGGAACATTCAATAATCCAATGTTGGATGGTGCCACAAAAAATTGTGTTCCACCTAATCACAGATGTGTTAGGTGGTTTTCTTTTATATTAAAGTTATAAACAATAACGATAATAGAAAGAAGATAATAATGATTAAGCTTAAGATTAAAAAATCTTTCTTGTTCATTATACCGCCTCCCTTCTAAATAGAAGCTTGGCAGCCACCCAACTACTGAACATTCCTTAAAATAAGTATAACAAACCATGACACTAATTACAACAAAAAGCTTTACTTTTTGTTAAAAGCATTTGACAAACATTTAAAAATTGTGTTATAGTCTTATTAATTGATGTGGACAAATAATCTAGTAGTTATTTAATTAGTAATTAGAAAGTTAGTGGAAGCTGAAAACTAACCAAGATTAAATAATGAATTACAATATTTATAGTCAAATCGGTTAATCACCGTTATCAGATAAAGTTGCATAGATACTATGAAATAAGTTAATAACAACAAAATAATTTACCAAACATAAAAATCAGAAAATGTGATATGTATATATTCAGTATTACAAAATAACCCCTAGAGGTGCCTCTAGGGGTTATGCTTGCATTGTAGTGCCACGCGTGTTCTTATTTTTCCTTAATTTTCCGATTTATAAATATGATAATTAAGGAAAAATTTTGAACACGATTTGTATTAAATTTTCTAAAATGTTTCATATAAAATAATAAAGGATATTTTAGAAAATTAAAATTGTAAGTTTCTTCTTTAATTATTATAAAATGATAAACTTACAATTTTTAATACAAATAAAACTTTACAACTAGTTTGAAAAATTATAAATTTTGCACTAACTTAAAGTGCAGTAAAAAAATGTTTCTTTTAATTATAATGATGATGACATTTTTATTTTGTTGCACTTTGCTAGTGCTTATTGTAAGTAAATATTATATTTATATTATTATTTTTTTCACTTTTTCCTTTAATAATATTAATGAAGAAAAAGTAAAAATTATAGATAGAATAAAAATCTTTATTTTTCAAAAAGGCTGTAATGAAACACAAATGATAAAATAGAAAATTATATTTCATTACAGCCCAGCAAGTTTACCAACTATAAAGATTTTCTTTGTTATTTACTAATTTATGTCTATAAAAAATAATTTAATATTAATGAAATAAAACTTGCACTAGTTTCAAGTTTGCGTGGCACTACAATGCAAGCATAACCCCTAGAGGTGCCTCTAGGGGTTATTTTGTAATACTGAATATATACATATCACATTTTCTGATTTTTATGTTTGGTAAATTATTTTGTTGTTATTAACTCTTGCTGTGCATTGTTCCAGTCCTTATATATAATTAAAAACTTTCATAACTGCTTTTAATTATATCATTAAATGGCTTTAAAATCACTAAAATTAGTGATTTTTTTCGGTTTCTTGTTTTAATTGTTCTAATTTTTCTCTTATTTCTTTAACGTTCCAAGTGTAGTTTTCCATATATCTTTTCCTTATTCATTAGTGTTTGTTTTTAATTCGGTTTCATATAAGTGTTTATAATTAGGACAATTCTCTAAAAGTTCCTCATGTGTTCCCTCAGCTTCAATATGGCCATCATTTAAAAATAATATTCTATCACTATCAATAATAGTTGATAACCTATGAGCAATTATCAAAATAGTATATTCTCCTTGCATATTATTGATGGCCTGTTGAATTTCTTTTTGAGTTTCATTATCTAAAGCACTTGTTGCCTCATCAAATAAAATAATTTCTGTTTTTTGAATTAAAGCTCTCGCAATAGCCAGCCTTTGTTTTTGACCACCTGATAGAGTAATACCACCCTCACCAACAATTGTATCATATTTGTCAGGTAAAGTATTTATAAAATCATCTAAACAAGCCATTTTACAAGCCTCTACCATTTCTTTATCAGTTAAATCTTCTTTAACTAATTTTAAATTATCCTTAACACTCAAATTAAATATATATGGACTTTGATTGATAACTGTAATATTTTTTCTAATACTATCTTTATCTAACTCATTAATATTAACTCCATCAATTAATATCTCGCCACTATCTACATCATACATTTTATCAATTAAATTAAATATTGTACTTTTACCAGCACCACTTTTACCAACAAAAGCAACTGTACTATTTGCATTTACTTTAAAAGATAAATTACTTAATACCTTATTATTTCCATAGCTAAAACTGACATCTTTAAACTCAAAATTACCATCAACTTTATCCAAATGAACATTACCAAATTTTTCTTTTTCGAACTTATTATTATCAAGAATATCAATTATTCTTTCAGCCGAAAGATTAAAATTTTGAATGCAATTGAGTAAATCATTTATAACATAAACTACGATAACATTTTTTAAAGAATAATTATATATTACTATTGCCATTGGAATTGTAATAAGATTATTCGTTATAAAATAAATGAAAATTATGATAAGTATCAAATTGCTCAAATCAATAACGCTATCATTAATTAAATTATAAGTTCTATCTACAGAAAGCATTTTATATCTAGTTTGATTTAATTTTTTAATTTTACTATTCATCACATTAATAAAACTATTTTCTGCATGAAGCATTTTTATATCTCTAGCTCCTCTAACAACTTCTCCTGTAAAACCAGACACATTATCTTCTTCGCCTCTAAACATCTTATCAAACTTATAAAATGATTTCCACTGCATATTAGTAAGAACAAATAATAAGATTATAACTATAAGCATATAAAGAAAAATCCAAAAATTTATAATTAAAACTGCAATTAAAATACCAATACTACTAATAATCTCGGTCAAGTTTGAATTGATTATATTAAATATAGAAGAAAGTTTACTAGTATCACCCATCAACCTTTGAATAAAAAATCCTGATGAATTACTATCTAAAGTTTTATTTTTTAGTTTTAACATTTCTTTTCCAAGTGATATTTGAATATTGTTAAAAGTTTCTCTATAAACAATATTTAACAAATAATCACTAAAATATTTCATAATATTTTTTAGTATTTCTACGGCAAAAACTACAAAAGCAATAGATAAAAGTTGAAGAAGTTCATTCGAAGTCAAATATACAATTAATCTGGCACTTAAAATAGGTAAAACAACCCCAATAACTGCTAAAAATAAACCAATTATAGCAAGTAATATAATTTTACTTTTTTGTCCTTTAACATATTTCCAAGCAAATTTTAAATTTTTAAATAATTCTTTCATACGTTCCCCTCACTTATAACTTATTTAATATTATTTTTAAAAAAATCATTACCAAATTTTGTTAATCTTTCATTTTGTCTATTTGGAATAACTATATTATTAAAATATTTTAAAGTGTTTGTTAATTCTTTGTTTTGATTATCTAGTACGTTATCAATAGCTTCAATTATTTCAACATCCTGATTACACACAAATTTAACTATATCGACATAGTTTGTTAAACTATCTTGATAATTCTTACCATTTTTAATATTAAATAACGTGCTATCAAAACAATCTAATAATGATTTTGAAATAATAGTATTGAAATCATCTATAAATGTATCTATGCCTTTTTTATCAAAGGTATAATTCACAATATTTTGTTTAACATATTTTGTATATGCAATATACTCATTATCTTGTATTAACATTTTAATTTTATCTATTACATTATAATTTTTATCAAAAACTTCATCAAATAAATATTTATCACTTTGTTCATATAAATATTTGATATAAGCAAAATCATGATATACTAACTGCAAATAAAAATATGGACTTACTAAAATATTCATACTATTCGGTAATACCTTTTTTGTATCATAATCATTATTTCTACAATTATAAAATTTATAGACATTAAAACTGTCAATATCAATCAGTAACCAATCCGTTGGTTTATTTGCATAAGTACCATATTTTTTCTCAACATAAAAACAAATATATATTTTGCCATTTTCTCTTCTAAATAATGGCAAAGAAACTATGTAACCTTTCTTATCATTATAACTAATGCTATCTAAATATTCACTTGCTATATCACAATATTTTTCAAATAAATCTTCTTTTTCCATATTTTTCCCTTAACTACATAAACATTATAACTTTCCAGTATACTGGAAAGTCAAGCCTTATTGAAAAGAATTTTATAAATACGATAGATATGTATAAAAATCTCTAATTCTATCATAATATCTATTAAGTTCATTATATAGGAATACCGCCTAATAGTCAATCGCCTTATATATTTGTAAAATTAAATTAAAGGTAGGTGGTAGTCGTATATGCAAACAAGCGGAGTATCGAAAGACATCGTTAAAGTAGATTTGCCAAATGGCTACTGCTTATTTAAACTAGGAAAACTGTTAAAAGATAAAAATATTAGTATTAATCAGTTTATGAAAGCTACTGAAACAGATTTTAAAACAATTAAAAAACATGCAAATGGTTTAGCACAACAAATAGATATTTTACTTATTGATAAATGGTGCAATTACTTAAAAGTAGATGAAAAAGATATATTTGAATATATAAGAAAATAATTAGTACTTTTATGGCATTGAAACAAACCGCTGCCCCCACACCCCTGCGGTTTGTTTTGTGAATTTTTTGCCCAAAAGTGTTGACATTTCAAAACTAATATGAGCCGCAACATCTTTATTGCAAAAAGGTATTTACGCAAATAACAATATAAAGGTTATATACTTTTTATTTTATAAATAATTAGTATTAACCTTTTTCTTTTTGCTGTTTTATAAGGTAGCGGCAAAATAGAAGTACAAGCAGAGAGCTTGTAAGAAATGGTTACGCCACCTCATGCAAATATTAACCTAGTTTAATATTAATGCTTAATGAAATAATGCCATAACATAGTTATTAAAGAAAGTTGGTGAAAAATGTTAGAAACAAGAAAAGTTTATTACACATGGGGAACTAAGGAAGAAGTACCAGTAATAAAACTAACTGGAAAATGGTTAAAGAAGTTAGGTTTTAATATTGGGGACACCATGCAATTAATAAAAGATAAAAACATTATTATTTTAATAAAAGAAGATAAACAAAAAAAACAATTAATAATATATAAAATTATTTTATCTGACTAACAAACTAATGCAATCATAGAGTTTTACTTTATGGTAATGCTAATGCTAGGAGTGTCTTGGAAGTAATACATTATATATTATTTAAAGAAAGGATTGTGATATAAAATGAATTATAATAACCACCCAAAAATGAAACATATTTATGTTGGTATTGACTGCCATAAACAAACACACACAGCGGCGGTTATTAACTGTTTTAATGAAACCCTAGATACAATTACTTTTACTAATGATATAAATGATTTTGAAAAACTTATAGAACTTGTCAAAAAATATGAAACAGATGGACTAACAGCTATTTATGGACTTGAGGATACTAAACATCTTGGACACAGTCTTGCCACTTTTTTAATAAATAAGAAATGTGATGTTAGACATATCTTATCTTCTTTAACTTACAACGAAAGAAAAAAACACCCAATTATATCAAAGACTGATGAAATAGATGCCGAGTGTATAGCTAAAGTATTATTAGACAATTTAGACAAATTAGAAAAAGAAAACAATGATACTTTATATTGGACATTAAAACAAATTGTAAAAATGAGAAGCACTATTGTTAATAATAATACAAAAGTAAAAAATAAACTTCATGCTCAACTTATGCACCATTATCCAAATTACAAGCTATTTTTTTCAAACTCTGATTGTAATACTGCTTTAAATTTATGGGAGAACTATCCTAGTCCAGATTTACTGCAAAAAGTATCTTTAGAAGAACTAACGGAATTGGTAAAATTACACAGTAATGGTACACTTGGAGAAAATAAAGCTCAAAGTATATTTGATATAGTTAATAATACCATATATGAAAAGTTGGAATACCAAGAAGAAAGAAATATTTTAATTACTACTTTAGTTGGACAAATAAAAAATAATAACAAACAATTGGAAGAAATCGAAAAAAACATCATCGATTTATATGAGAAGTTAGGATTAAAATTACATACGATTAAAGGCTTATCAAAAATGAGTAGTGCGGAAATAGTAGCTGAAATTGGGAATATTAATAGATTTTCTAGTAAGGATAAACTTGCAAGATATGCTGGTATAGCTCCAGTAAGTTTTTCTAGTGGTAATCATGACAAAGAAAAGAGAAATGAATATGGAAATCGAACATTAAATAATTATATATATTATTTAGCTATAAGAAGTGTGTCTACTGGAAAAAACAAAGACACACCAACCAATGCCATATTTTTAGACTATTACAAAAGGAAAATTAGCGAGGGTAAAAACAACAAGCAAGCCCTAACCTGTGTAATGCGTAGACTTATCAATATTATTTATAGAATGCTTAAAGACAACACCGAATTTTATGTACCAAAGGAATTAGAAAAAAAATGTAAAAGTAAATGGCTAGAAAAATTAGAACAATTAAAACAAGAAACCGAAAAAAATCACTAATTTTAGTGATTTTAAAGCCATTTAATGATATAATTAAAAGCAGTTATGAAAGTTTTTAATTATATATAAGGACTGGAACAATGCACAGCAAGAGGTGGTACCGCGGGTTGAAACTCGTCCTTGTAATTATAGTATCTTTTTAATTAAAGGAGGAATTAAAAATGGAAATAGGAAAATACATTGACCATACAAATTTAAAAATGGATGCGAAAGAAGAAGACATCGTAAAATTATGTCATGAAGCCATAGAATATGGTTTTGAAACAGTATGTGTACATCCATATTATGTCGCACTCGCTAAAGAATTACTTAAAGATACAAATATTGGAGTATGTACCGTAGTAGGCTTTCCTTTTGGTATGAATACCCCAAAAGTAAAATCATTTGAAGCAATCGATGCAGTGGAAAATGGCGCAGATGAAGTAGACATGGTCATTAATGTTGGAGCTTTAAAAGATAAAGATTATGATTATGTCAAAAAAGAAATTGAAGAAATTAGAGACCAAATCGATGGTAAAACATTAAAAGTAATTATTGAAACATCTTTACTTACTGAAGAAGAAATTATAAAAATGACAGAAATTTGTAATGGAACATTTGTAAACTTTATCAAAACAAATACTGGTTTTGGTAAAAGAGGTGTTACTTTAGAAGATGTAAAATTAATAAATAAACATAAAAATGAATTATTAGAAATAAAAGCTAGTGGTGGCATAAAAACATTTAAACAGATGAATGAATTAATTAAAGCAGGAGCAACCAGAATCGGAACAAGTCATAGTGTGGAGATTGTAACCCATATGAATTGTAATTGTGAAGAAAAATGTGACCACTGTAAATGTGAGGAGGAAAAATAATGAAAATATATGATGAACTAAAATGGCGAGGCTTAATTAAAGATGAAGCTGGAGAAGATTTAGAAGAAAAATTAAATAATGGAGGACTAACTTTTTATATAGGAACAGATCCTACAGCTGATAGCCTGCACCTAGGTCATTTATCAACCTTTTTAATTAGTAAAAGATTAGAAAAAGCTGGCCACCATCCTATTTTATTAGTTGGAGGTGCAACTGGTATGATAGGAGACCCTAGACCTACTGAAGAAAGACAAATGCAACCAGTAGAAGTAATAGAAAATAACTTTAAATGTTTAAAAAAACAAGTTGAAAACTTATTTGGCTTCGAAGTAGTTAATAATTATGATTGGTCAAAAGATATTAATTTCATTGATTTCTTAAGAGATTATGGAAAATATTTCAATATCAATTATATGCTTGATAAAGATATCATTAGAAGAAGACTAGAAACAGGAATTACCTATACAGAATTTTCTTATATGATTATGCAAGCTTTAGATTATCTACATTTACACGAAACTAGAAACTGTATGTTAGAATGTGCTGGCTCAGACCAATGGGGAAATATTACAGCTGGTATTGATTTAATTAGAAAAAAAACAGGTCATGAAGTATATGGTTTTACAATGCCATTAGTCACTGATAAAAATGGTAAAAAATTTGGAAAAACCGAAGGTAATGCCTTATGGCTTGATAAAAATAAAACCTCAAGTTATGAAATATATCAGTACCTCTTAAATAGTGATGATGAAAAAGTAGTCGAATACTTAAAAATATTTACTTTTCTAACTAAAGAAGAAATAGAAAATATAGAAAAAGAACATATCAGTCATCCAGAAACTAGAATAGCTGCTAAAACATTAGCTAAAGAAGTAGTTACCTTCCTGCACGGTAAAAAAGAAGCCGAAAAAGCTATAGAAATGAGTGAAGCTTTATTCAGTGGTCATGTAAAAAACTTAAATAAAAAAGAAATAGAAGATGTCTTTAAAGGAGTTCCAACTTTTGAAACAAAAGATAATGTCAATATCATAGATATGCTGGTAGAAAATAAAATAGCTTCAAGTAAAAGAGAAGCCAGAGAATTTGTAAACGCTGGAAGTATAACTATAAATGAAGAAAAAATAACTGATTTAGATTATATAGTTACTAAAAAAATCGCCATAGATAATGAGATACTAGTATTAAAAAGAGGTAAAAAGAAATACTTTATAGGAAAAATAAACTAGGTTCAAAATAATGTGAACCTAGTTTTAATAATTCAAAATAATCACTTATAGAATGAAAAAAAGAACTTTAAGTTCTAATTTCTGTTGTAGTATTCAATAATTAATGCTTCATCAATATCAGCATTCAATTCACTACGTTCTGGCATTCTAACATAAGTACCTTCCATTTTCTTATTATCATAAGAAATATACTCAACCCTGTTATGTAATGCTTCTAAAGAAGATTTAACAATAGCCATTTCTTTATCATTTTCCATTAAACTAATAACATCTCCTGGTTTAACTTGATAAGATGGAATATCAACTCTTTTTCCATTAACAGTAATATGTCCATGATTAACTAATTGTCTAGCTCCTTTTCTTGTAGTAGCAAACCCAATTCTATATACTAAATTATCTAAACGACTTTCTAATAATTTAAGTAAATTTTCACCGTTGACACCTTTCATTTTAACTGCTTTTAAGAAAGCCTTTTCCATTTGTTTTTCGCTAAGTCCATACATAAATTTAACCTTTTGCTTTTCTTGTAATTGAACACCATAATCAGATAATTTTTTTCTTCTGTCTTGTCCATGTTCTCCAGGAGCATAAGGTCTTTTAGCTAATTCTTTTCCGTTTTCTAAAATAGAAAAACCAAAACGTCTAGATTTTTTGTAAGTTGGTCCAAGATATCTTGCCATACTTTTCCTCCTTTCACATATTTGCGCGAAAGGTTATTTTGTAAACATTATAGGGTGGAATATATTAATACTTAATTTCGCAGCCAAACAAGTAACCCCTTTAGGGAATATCCACATTATAACCCACAAAATAACGCTGCTTCAACACGCTGTCATTAATTATATATGTAATTACATATAAAGTCAATACTTTTACCACCAAAAAGCAATATTAAACCCGAAAAACAAATGCAAAATCATAAAAAAAATACTTAAATATAATAATTTGTTAAAACTAGACATTTTTTGACAAAAAGACATAAAAGTATGGTAAAATTATACTAGGGTGATATCATGGATAACATTATTGTAATAATAGGAGCAGCACTAGGGACAACATTAATAATTGTTCTTGTTATTTTATGTATATTAAAAAATAGAAAAAAGAAAAAATATAAAAAAATAATTGAAAATCTAGATTATCAAAAAAATAGATTAGATACATCTCCAGTTGGCCCAGAGTTAGCCAAAATTGAAAATTTGGCTAGTAATGAAAAATTAGAATTGCTCTATAAAAATTGGAAAGAAAGATTGAATGATATAAAAGAAATTCAAATTCCTAAAATAACTGATATGTTAATTGAAGCAGAATACTCATTATCAAAAACAGATTATAAAAGCACAATGTACAAAATAGCTAAATTAGAAATGGAAATATATAAAGTTAGAGCAACTTCAGCTTTTCTTTTAAATGAAATTAAAGACATTACCAATAGTGAAGAACGTAATAGAGCAAGTATTACAAAACTAAAAGCCAAATATCGTGATTTATATGAAAAATTTGAAGAAACCCAAAATGAATTTGGAGAATTTGCCAAAGTAGTTTCAATACAATTTGAAACAATTGCCAAAAGGTTTGAAGATTTTGAAACACTTATGGAAGAAAATGAATATACCGAAGTTCCAAGTATATTAAAAGTTATTGAAGAATTATTAAAACATATGGAAGTAGTTATTGAAGAACTACCTTCAATAGTATTAATTGCTGAAGGAATATTGCCTAAAAAAATTGAAGAAATTATAGACATATATAATAAAATGGTTACAGCAGGTTATCCTTTAGATTATTTAAATGTAGAATATAACATAGAAGAAGCTAAAAAGAAAATTACAGACATATTAGATAGAGCTAAAGTTTTAAATCTTGAAGATAGCTTATTTGAACTAAAAGTTTTAACTGAATACTTTGAAAATTTATTTACTGATTTTGAAAAAGAAAAAGTTATTAAAGCTGATTATGATGAAGCCAATAAAACCTTAAGTACAAAATTAAAGAAAATAAACAACTTAGTAAAAGATATATTTGAACAAATGAACGATTTAAAACAAATGTATAGTTTAAATGAAAATGATATAAATTCACTATACATAGTAAAACAAGATTTAGAAAAATTAAACGAAGACTATGAAACATTAATTACACATACAAGTAATCATAGTTTTGCCTATTCAAAACTTACCGAAGAAATAGAAAATTTAGTGCTTAGATTATCTGATATAGAAAATAAATTAGATAATACTTTGAATGTTATTGGAAATATGCACGATGATGAAATGAGAGCTCGACAACAACTTTCTGAAGTAGAAGATTTACTTAAAAACTCCCAAAAACAAATTAGAATATTTAACTTACCAGTAATACCAAATCGTTATTATGTTGAATTAAAAGAAGCAAAAGATGCCATGAAAGAAATAATTAAAGAATTGGATAAAAAACCGATAACTGTCGAAACCTTAAATACTAGAGTAGATACTGCTCGTGATTTAGCCCTCAAACTTTATGGAAAAACAAAAGAAATGATGAAAACCGCTATGTTTGCTGAAATGGCCATAGTATATGGTAATAGATATCGTTCATCAGAAAATAATTTAGATAGAAATTTAACATATTCTGAAATGTTATTTTATAAAGGAGAATATAAAAAATCACTAGAATTAACTATCAATTCTTTAAATAAAATTGAACCAGGAATTTATGATAAACTTTTAAAATTATATGGTGGAAAAGAAAGAATGAGTGAATAAAAGAAAGCCAAATAAAGCTTTCTTTTTCCTTGAAAGTTTTCAAAAAAATAGTATAATTGTTAAAGAAATGAGGTGTATGTATGCAAGAATTAATTATGATTAAATATGGAGAATTAACAACCAAAAAAGCAAATAGAAAAATATTTATTAATATATTAACTAAAAATGTTGAAAAAATTTTAGAAAATGAAAATGTAATAATAACAAAAGATAAAGTTAGAATGTTTATCAAATGTGATAATGCTAAAAAAATAGCCATAAAATTACAAAAAGTATTTGGAATATTAAGTATAGTAATAGCTTATAAAGTAAATAATAATTTAGAAGATGTATTAAATAAAGCTTTAGAGATAATGGATAAAACAAAACAAACATTTAAAGTTGTAACCAAAAGAGCTGATAAAAATTATCCAATCCATTCTATGGAGTATAGTAAAAAATTAGGTGGACTTATTTTAAAAAACTCTAACTTTAAAGTAGATGTACATAAACCTGACATTATCTTAACAGTAGAGATAAGAACAGAAGGAACATTTGTATATACTGATGAAATAAAAGGAGCAGGTGGATATCCAGTTGGCGTTGGAGGTAAAGGATTATTAATGTTATCAGGAGGAATAGATAGTCCAGTTGCTGGATATTTAGCCTTAAAAAGAGGTGTAAATGTTGAATGCTTATATTTTGAATCCCCACCTCATACTAGTTTAGAAGCCAAAAATAAAGTTATAAAATTAACTGATATCATTAATAAATATTCTGGAAAAATTAAACTTCATGTTGTTCCATTTACCGAAATTCAGGAAGCCATTTTTAAAAATTGTCCTGACACTTATATGATAACCATTATGAGGAGAATGATGTACCGAATAGCTGAAATTTATGCGGGAAAAATTGGTGCAAAAATATTAATAAATGGCGAAAGTATTGGACAAGTTGCTTCACAAACATTAGACAGTATGTACTGTATAAATAATGTCACAAACATGCCAGTAATAAGACCTGTCGCCTGCTTTGACAAACTAGAAATAATTGATATTGCAAAAAAAATAAACACATATGAAACAAGTATATTACCATATGAAGATTGCTGTACAATATTTGTTCCAAAACATCCTGTAATAAAACCAGAATTAAATAAATGTATAGCTTATGAAAACAACTTTGACTATCAAAACCTAATAGAAAAAGCTATTAATAATATTGAAACAATTACTAATTTTAAAGAAGATGAATTTGAAGATATTCTTTAACAAAAATTACCAATAAAAAAAATGCATTAAATTCTCAAATGTACACAATATATAAGTGTACAGGAGGTGAAAATGTATGACTAATAATAGTAATCGTTTAGTAGTTCCTGGCGCTAAACAAGCAATAGAACAAATGAAATATGAAATTGCTAATGAATTAGGCGTTAAAATGGGACCAGATGCTACTAGTAGAGCTAATGGTTCAGTAGGTGGAGAAATTACTAAAAGACTTGTACAAATGGGTCAACAACAAATTTCAGGTTCTAATTATAATAAATAATCAACCTATAATTTATAGAGACAGTTACTTTACACTGTCTTTTTTCATCTATACGGTTTAAAAAATGTAATTGACATTAGTTTCATAAACCTTTATAATTATAATAAAGGTAGGGGATAATGTGAAAAAAGTAACTCGAACACAAAAAAGTTGGTTAATTATAGGTTTATGTTTAATCGTTTTATTTATGGCAATTGGTTATGCAGCTTTCGCAACTAATTTAACTATTACAGGAACATCTACAATTACTAGTACTTGGGATATTAGAATAACAGATATTCAAGTAACCGATATTAAAAATGGGGCCACTCAAGCTGAAGAACCTGCAGTTACTAGCAATACAACAGCAACATTTAAAACAAATTTAACTAGTCCTGGTGATAGCATGACTTATGAAGTAACAGTTGCAAACGAGGGTAATATAGCAGCTAAATTAGACCAAATCACTATTAGTGATGAAAATAATCCTGCAATTTTATTTCAAGTTGATGGAATCAATGAAAATGATGTTTTAGGAGAACATTCAACAACCACATTTAATGTCATTGTAACATATAATCCAAGTATTACAACACAACCAGAAAAAACAACGAGTACTCTTAAAGTATCTTTAGATTATATTCAAAATAGTTAATAAGCTTGTAAAATAGCTTATTTTTTTAAGCACTAAAAAAGTAGACATATTATAAAATTTTGTCTACCAAACCATATTGAACAGCCTCATCAGCAGATAGAAAATAATCTCTTTCAGTATCTATTTGTATTTTTTCTATATTTTGACCAGTATTCTTACTCAAAATTTCATTGAGTTTTTCTTTTAATTTTAAAATTCTTTCTGCCGCAATTTTAATCTCAGTCGCTTGTCCTTGCGCACCACCCAAAGGCTGATGAATCATAACCTCACTATTAGGTAAAATATATCTCATGTTTTTCTCGCCAGAGGAAAGTAAAAACGCAGCCATACTAGCAGCCATACCAATACAAATAGTCGAAACATCACTTTTAATATAATTCATAGTATCATAAATAGCCATACCTGAAGTAATACTTCCACCAGGAGAATTAATATATAAATTAATAGGATTATGATTTACTGAATCTAAATAAAGTAATTGAGCCACAATTGAATTAGCTAAATTATCATCAATCTCTCCACTCAAAATAATAATTCTATCCTTAAGTAATCTTGAATAAATATCATAGACTCTCTCACCATCACTATTTTTCTCAACAACACTAGGTACTAACATAAACATCCCTCCCATATTTATAATAGGTGTAAAGGATAAATATTATTCATAAAAAAACATGACAAATTATTCTATTTGTGTTAAGCTAAAATGTAGAAGAATAGGGAGGAAACAATATGCGAAACCTAAAACTAAAATATAAAGATACATACTTAGATGAAATTCCAGAAGAAACACTTCTTTATGAAGTGTCAAAAAAAGTTAAAGATGACTTCGAATATCCAATTGTTGGCGCAAGGCTAGGAGAATTTTTAGTTGGTTTAAATACAAAAGTTGTTAATAATGATAAAGTTCAATTCTATGATTTAAGTACCAATATAGGAAACAGAATATATTCAAGAAGTTTAGAATTTTTAGTAACCGTTGCCACAAAAAAAGTTTTAGGAGATGAAACAGATATCTTAATAAACTATTCCCTAGAAAATGGCATATACTGTGAAATAATAGGCCAAAGAATAACAAAAATTCATATAGACAAAATAAAAGAAGAAATGAAAAAAATGGTTGAGCAAAAATTTACCTTCAAAGAAATGATTGTCGATAGATTTGATGCCATAAAATATTTCAAAAAACATCATCAATTAGATAAAGTAGAAGGTTTAAAATACATGACTAATAGAACAGTAACATTATATTCTTTAGATGGAATATATGATTATTTTTTTGGACCGCTAGTTTATAACACAGGACTTTTAGATAAATTTGAAATAATATATTTAAAAGATAATAGTTTTATTCTCGCATATCCTAGTGTGAATAATCCAAATAAAGTTAATAAATATATTCATCATAAACTAACCTTTGACACATATAAAAGCTTTCAAAACTGGGGTAGAACAATCGGCGTTTCCACTGCTCCTGATTTAAATAAAATATGTACGCAAGGAAAATATGTCGATGTTTTAAGATTATTCGAAACGCACTATGAAGACCAATTATCTTTAATTGCCGAAACAATATATAAAAAGAAAGAACAAATAAAAATAATATTGTTAGCTGGCCCATCTTCAAGTGGAAAAACAACCACCGCAAAAAAACTTTCCCTATATCTAAAAGTCAAAGGAATAAACTGTCATAAAATTTCTTTAGATGATTACTTTGTCGATAGAGCAAACGCTCCAAGAGATGAAAATGGTGACTTAGATTTCTCCAGCATTGAATCAATTGATACAACATTATTTAATAATCATTTAACAAAATTACTAGCTGGTCATAAAGTATCAATGCCAACATTTGATTTTATCACTGGAAAAAAAGTATATGAAGATAAATACCTAAAATTAGAAAAAAATGATATACTAATAATTGAAGGAATACATACATTAAATGAAAAACTAACCAAAAACATTCCAAGAGAAAACAAATTTAAAATATTCATGAGTCCTCTAATTCATCTAAAATTAGATAATCATAATAGAGTTCATACAACAGATGTTAGAAAAATTAGAAGAATAGTAAGAGATAATCTATTTAGAGGAACCAATGCTGAAACAACATTAAAAATGTGGCCAAATGTCGATAAAGAAGCTAGACTTAGTATTTATCCATATCAAGATGATGCCGATGCCATGATAAACTCATCATTAGGCTATGAACTATCAGTGCTTAGAATATATGCTGAGCCATTATTATATGGTATAGAAAGTTCAAGCCAAGAATATCCAGAGGCCATGAGATTAATAAATTTACTTAGAAATTTCCTCCCAATAACTAGTGAAGTTGTTCCCAAAGATTCGATTTTAAGAGAATTTATTGGTGGAAGTGTTTTTGAAGAATGAAAGGATTTGATAAAATGATTAAAGTAGCAATTAACGGATTTGGCCGTATTGGCCGTTTAGTATTTAGAATTATGGAAGAAGATTCAGAAATGGAAGTAGTAGCCATCAACGATTTAACAAGCCCAGAAGATTTGGCCTATTTACTAAAATATGATACATCCCATAGAAAATATCTTCCAAATGAAATAACCTATGATGAAGATGGAATCATTGTCAAAGGAAGAAAAATAAAAATATATAAAGAAATGGACCCAAATAATCTACCTTGGAAAGATATAGATATAGTCTTTGAATGTACTGGTAAATTTACAAGTAAAGAAAAAGCCATGGCACATATAAATGCAGGGGCAAAAAAAGTAATTATATCAGCACCCGCTAAAGGCGATTTAAAAACAATTGTCTATGGTGTCAATGAAAATACCTTAGATGGAAATGAACAGATTATAAGTGCAGCTTCATGTACAACCAATTGTCTAGCGCCAGTTGCCAATATAATAAATAATGCCTATGGCATAAAAAAAGGATATATGACAACAGTACATGCCTATACCAATGACCAAACAGTATTAGATGTACCACATAAAAAAGGTGCTAAATCCAGAAGAGGTAGAGCTGCAGCTGCCAACATAATTCCAACATCAACAGGTGCTGCTAGTGCCTTAGGTCTAGTTATTCCATCATTAAATGGGAAATTAGATGGTAATGCTATTAGAGTACCAGTAACCACAGGCTCCGTTATTGATTTAACCTTAGAATTAAATAAAAAAGTAACTAAAGATGAAATAAACGAATTATTCAAGCAAAACCAAAATGAAACTTTAGGTTATACTTTAGACCCAATAGTATCAAGTGATGTTATAGGAGAAACACATGGTGCCATAGTAGATGGCTTACTAACTGATGTTTTAGAAACCGAATCAGGTGATTTAGTTAAAATTGTCGCTTGGTATGATAATGAAATGAGTTATAGTAATCAAATGGTTAGAACTGCCAAATATTGGTGTAAATAAAAGAAGATTTTATTCTTTTATAGATTTTATCTTCTTTTTTTTAATTTCTCAGTTTCCTCATAATTTTCCAAATTTTTATTAACTCCAGTAAATAATGTCAAAATACTTAAAGGACCATTTTGTCCAATATCATCCATATAATTTCTAATTGATACAATCTTATCCGCTTTACTCATAATTCTGCCTTCTAAAAAAGTAGAGCGACATATTGAAAAATGATTATAATTAAATCCACGATTACTAGAAAAAATAATCAAATTTTTAATCCTATCAGGTATTTTATTAAAAGCCTCTTCATTTTTAAGCTCCATTGGACTTCCATCAAATCTTTTAACAGGAACTGGAAACATATGATGAATAACTCCATCAATTATTTTATAAGTATTATCATCTTCAAAATACTCTGGATAAAAATTTACCGCATTAATAATAGCTTCAATAGGATGTCTAAACGCATGATTATTATAACTGTTATCCACAAAATTATCTGGATTATTTTGCCAATTTAAAGTATATAAATCATGAAACATTGCAATTATAACCGCAGTTTTTCTGTCAAAATCAGCCCTTTTAAATCTAGAACTTTCCGTAAGTTTATAAGTCATAGCTGCATCAGATAAAATATGTTCACCCAAAGTAATTTCTCCATGATGTGGAAATTCTTTACTCATTCTTCTTTGAAATTCTTCGTGATTAAATATATGTCTAATTATATTCCAAAATTCTCTTTGTTGTTCCTTAGATAATCCATAATAATTTAATAACTCGTTGGTTTTTTTCTCATTTTCTAAAACTCCCATGATAAACCTCATTTCTACATACATTATAACATTTTTTCTAAATTTGTAAAAAATTATAAAAAGGTTATAATATAACTGAGGTGGAATTATGATTAAATGTCCAAAATGTGGAATAGCAAATGATGAAGATTCATTTTTTTGTAAAAGATGTGGTTTTCCATTAGATGAAAATCCAGAAGATTATAATCAAAATAAAGTAAAAAATAAAAAAGGTAAAAATAAAATTAAAAATAAAACAAAAGTAAAAACTAAAATAAAATACAAATATAATAATGAAAAGCAAAAAGGTAAAATGAGTTTTTTTCAAAGCTTTATGATGTTTTTCTTTATAATACTTAGTATATGTGCTTTAGGACTTGCTGCTTTTCTAGGCTATTATATTTATCAAAATAGTAATATCGAAGTACCAAATGTTTTAGGATATTCATATGAAGATGCCAAAATGACCTTAAAAAACAGTAAATTACAAACCGAAATGGATGAAACAATAGTAACCAATGAAGATGAAGTCGGTGTAGTCATCAAACAAAATAAAAAACCAGGTTCCAAGGTAATGGAAAATACTATTATCAAATTAACTGTTGGTGTATTAGATAATAAAGTAACTGTCCCAGATGTTGTAGATTTAAAACTAGATGATGCCATAACATTATTAAATAAAAATAATATTAAATTTAAAATAGAATACGAAACATCTGAAGAAGATAATATAGTATTAAAACAAAGTGTTAAAGCTGGTAAAAAAATTGAAAATGACAAAATAGTAACAATAACTGTTTCCAAAATAGAAGAAAAAATTGGTTTAGAAGAAAATGATACTGAAAATAGTCAAGAAGAAAATAAAGATATAGAAAATAGAGAAAGTAATTAAAAGAAATAATTTTATACAGTTTATTTTGAAACAACAAAAAATTATAAAACGTTAGAAGAATTAACTTCTAACATCAGGCTGTTGACATTTTTACTTTGTCAACAGCCTGAAATTTATTAAATTATTTAATAAATCTTATAATATATTTATTAATAAATATGATATTAACTCTACTATCATTCATAATGATATTAATTCAACTAATGTTATAAATAATTCAGGGCAATTATATTTAATAGATTTTGATCTTTGCATAAAAAGTACTGAATATGTTGATTTTGTAGATGCTTGTATGAAAAGATATGATTCTATTGACTATATAGAAAAAAACTTTAAGGATTTTATTACTAATATTAATAAAAATATTGTAATATATAATAAGTATAATAGTAATTTAATTTTGCAGTGCGAAGGTGTATACTTAATGTGTATAATAAAATTATTTGCATTCTATTTTTATGTTATGTTAAGAAAAGAAAATTTTAATGTATTTAATGAAAATTTAAATGTAGTATATAGGATATGTTGTAATTTATATGATTTAGTGGGAGGTAGTTATGATTAGAAAAGCAAATATTAATGATGCTAAAGATATTGTTAGAGTGAATGTTATGGGGTGGAAAAATACTTATAGACATATTTTTCCACAAACATTTTTAGACAGCCTTAATCCTGAAGATGAAAATAGTATAAGGAAATGTCAAGATAAAATCAATCAATATGCGGTTTGTGAAATTGATAATAAAATTGTAGCTATGGTAAGATATGGTAGAAATAAAAAGAATTATGATGATTCATATGCAGAAATATATGCATTATATGTTGATGATTCTTATAAAAAACAAGGAATTGGGTCTAAACTTGTTACATTTGCTTTTGAGGATTTAAAAAAAGAATATAATTATGTGTTAATTAGTACTTTAGTAAATAATTCAGCTAATGAATTTTATAAGAAAATAGGAGGAAAATTTGTTGGCAATTGTGATTTTTTGTTAGATAATAAAAAATTTGTTGAAAATATATATGAGTTTTTATTAAAATAATTGTGTTAAAAGTATTGATATTCATTGTAAAAACATATAATATATTTACATCAAAAAAATTTATGGTAATATCCAAAAGTAACGGAAACTGAGAATTGTTGAAAATAAGTTCTAAAAGTAAAGGACCAAAAAGTCGACTGAAATTTCAGCCGACTTTTTGTATAAAAAAATATAAAATTCTAAAAATAAGGGATATTTTAATTCTCTCAGTCAAATCATAAGAACATTTACCATTTGAGTTTTCATGATGTAAACTATTAATATGAGAAGATAATTAAATTTTTTATAAAAATATGTTTTTGAGGAAATTCTTTTAAGAATTACTATTCTTATTAATTCGTGATTATTTTTAATAGAATCTTTTTCATAGCTAGAGCATGAAGATTGTTCAATTTAATCATGAAAATTTTTCATAAATAAAATTTATGATATTTTCGTAAAAAAAGAAACTCAAATTCAAATAACCTTGTTATTATAAAAAAAATAGTATAAAATAAAATATAGGTGATAGGAATGAAAAATGGATTTACACTAGTTGAATTATTAGCTATATTAGCCGTACTAGGAGTTATCCTTTTAGTATCAGTTCCAAGTATCGTATCAACAAACCAAAAATTAAAACAACAAGACTATGAAAGATATGTTAATAATATTGAAAATGCAGCTGAAATATATGTCGAAGCACATTCTGATAGAGAAGAATATGCTGAATTAAAAGTAACAAAAAATAAAACATTAACCATAAGTACAGATACTTTAATTACTAGTGGTGTTATTCAAGGAACATTAAAAAATCCTAAAACCAATGTACAATTAACTGAAGAAAATGGCTTTGTAACTGTCAGAAATGAAAATGGCACACTTAAATATACTTATTCAAGTTAGGAGGAAAACAAGTGAAAAAAACTATCAAAGATTATGATTTAAGTGGTAAAAAAATAATTATTAGATGTGACTTTAACGTTCCAATAGATGGTGGAATAATTAAAGATGATAGTAGAATAAGAAAAAGTTTAAAAACGATTAAATATGCTATAAAAAATAACGCCAAAGTTATTTTAATGTCACACCTAGGTAGAATAAAAACTGAAGAAGATAAAGAAAAATATACTTTAAAACCAGTAGGTAAATGCTTATCAAATCTTCTAAGAAAAAAAGTGACATTCATAGACCAAACAAGAGGAGAAAAATTAGAAAAAGCCATAAATAACATGAAAAATAAAGATATTATCTTAATTGAAAACACTCGTTTTGAAGATTTAGATGGAAAAAAAGAAAGTAATAATGACCAAGAATTAGGTAAATATTGGGCTAGTCTAGGGGATATCTTTATAAATGATGCCTTTGGAACAATTCATAGAGCTCATGCATCTAACTTAGGTATTGCTAGTAATTTACCAAATGGTTTAGGTTTCTTAGTTGAAGAAGAAATAAAAAAACTAACCAAACTGATAACTAAACCTAAAAAACCATATACAATTATATTGGGCGGTGCTAAAGTCAGTGATAAAATTGGTGTTATAAGTAATTTAATAACTAAAGCCGATTATATCTTAATAGGTGGAGGTATGGCTTTCACATTCTTAAAAGCAGCTGGTTTTAATATTGGCTCATCTATATGTGAAAAAGAAAAAATAAATTATTGTAAAGAAATATTAGATAAATATCAAGAAAAAATTATCTTACCAATAGATGTAATTACCGCCAAAGAATTAAAAGAAAATATAAAAACAAATGAAAGATTTATAAATGAAATTGAAGAAGATGAACTAGGTTTAGATATTGGTCCTAGAACATTAGAAGTATTTAAACAATATCTAGATGATTGTAAAACCATATTTTGGAATGGTCCAGTTGGTTGTTTTGAAACTAAAGGTTTTGAAAACGGAACAAAAGAATTATTAAAAATAATCACAAACACAAAAGCTTATACAGTAGTTGGTGGAGGAGATACATTAAGAGCCGCTAATACTTTCAACTATGAAAATAAAATCAGCCATATATCGACAGGTGGTGGCGCATCACTCGCATTTCTAGAAGGAATAGAGCTTCCAGCTCTAAAAATAATTGATGAAAAATAATAAAAGAAACTTTATAATTATTATTGCCATTACCTTCATAATATTGTATTTTGTTTTAAAAGATAACTTTGTCCAAAAAATAGAGTACCTATTATCCTTTGATATTAAATGGCTATTACTATCTTTTCTCTTAATTTTAGCATATTGGTTTTTAAAAGGATTAGTATTATATTATTGCACGCATAAAATAAATAAAAAATATACCGAAAAAAAAGGTATTCTCCTTATGATAACAACTCAGTTTTTCCATGCCATAACCCCATTTGCAGCTGGCGGTCAACCTTGGCAAATATATAAATTAAAAAAAGATGGCCTAACTTTAGCTGAATCCACTAACGTTGTCATTCAAGATTTCATTGCTTATCAAATAGCCTTAGTTTTCCTAGGACTGTGTGCTATTACATCAAACTATATATTTCATATATTTCCTAGTGATTCATTATTAAAAAAACTAGTTACCATAGGATTTATCATAAATACTGTTGTTGTAATTGTCTTATTTATAGTCAGTTTTAGTAAAAAATGGAATAAAAAAATAATCGATGGTGGAATAAACCTTCTTCATAAATTAAAAATAGTAAAAAATAAAGAAGAAAAGCTAAAAAAATCCGAAAAATTCATTCATAATTTTCATACTAGCGCACTCATCTTATTCAAAGATAAATTTAATATGATAAGAATAATCGCATTAAACTTTATAGCCCTAATAGGCCAATACCTAATCCCATTTGTTTTAATGATGGGACTTGGAATATATGTAAATCCATTAATAGTCATAATAACTTCTGCCTATGTTATGTTAATAGGCTCCATGGTACCTATTCCAGGAGGAACAGGCGGATTAGAATTTAGTTTCTTAGCTTTTTTCAAAAACTTCATAACTGATCCAAAACTATCAATAATTATGATTGTTTGGCGATTAGTCACATATTACTTTGGAATAATTGTAGGTGGCTTAACCTTAAACTTTAATAAGGAGGCAAAATAATGCGTATTGGAATATTTACAGAAACATATACACCATATATTAGTGGTTTAGTTACTAGTGAATTAATGCTTAAAGAAGCTTTAGAAAAAAAAGGTCATGAAGTATATGTTGTTACAGCCAACTTGACAAACTCTCACTATGAATATGATGAAAAAGAAAAAGTTCTTAGAATACCAGGTATTCCAACAGGTATATATGATTCAAGATTAACTAGTATATATCCAATAAAAGCCATTAATAAAATAAAAAACTGGAACTTAGATGTTATTCATTCACAAACTGAATTTGCCATCGGAACATTCGCAAGATTGTTTGCTAAACAATATAATATTCCAATTGTTCATACATATCATACAATGTATGAAGACTATGTTCATTATATAACCAAAGGTCACTTTGATAAATCAAGTAAAAAACTAGTAGAATATCTAACCAAATTCTACTGTGATAAAACAATAAATGAATTAATAGTTCCAACTAAAAAAGCCTATGACTTATTCAAAAAGAAATATAATGTTGAAAGAAATATTCATATAATTCCAACAGGTATAGAAGTTGAAAGATTCTATAAAGAAAAAATAGATTCTAAAAAAATAAATATCTTAAAAAAACAATATGGTATATCCAAAAAAGATTTTACCGCTGTATTTGTTGGCCGTATAGCCGAAGAAAAAAACATCCCATTTTTAATCAATATTACCCAAGACTTAATTAAAACCAAACCAAACTTTAAACTATTAATAATAGGCGATGGTCCAGATAAAGAAACCTATGAAAAACTAACTAAAGAAAAACACCCAGAAAATAACATCATCTTTACAGGTAAAGTTCCATGGGATGAAATTCCTATCTACTATCAATTAGCTGATATATTCATATCCGCATCCCAAAGCGAAACTCAGGGTTTAACAATCATTGAAGCTATGGCTGCCTCACTTCCAGTTTTATGCATCGATGATGAAAGCTTTAGAGATACCGTAGTTGATGATTTAAATGGTTATCTGTTCAAAGATGAAATGGCTTGTAAAAAAATAATTTTAAAAATCATGAATGATAAAAAATTATTAACCCAGCTGCAAAACGGTGCTAGAAACAGCGCCGAAATGCACTCATCAAAATACTTTGCTGAAAAAGTTTTAGATGTCTATAAATTAGCCATCGATAATCGCAAACCGAGTTATAAAGAAAAAATAACAAACTTAATTAGAAAGGTCTTTTCATGAAAAAATTAATATTTGCTAATTTAAAAATGTATCAAAACACAAAAAAAGAAATAGATAACTATTTAAATGAATTAAATAGTGAAAAATTAAACTTTATAGCCATACCACCTATCATTTACTTAGATAGATTTATTCAAAGAGGTTTTACTTGTGGAGTTCAAAACATATCAGTCTATGAAGAAGGTGCTCACACAGGCGAAACATCAGTACTTTCTATCAAAGATATGGGATGTAAATATGTTTTAGTAGGTCATAGTGAAATAAGAAATAATGAAACAGACAAAATGATTAATATAAAAATAAAAATCATCTTAAAAAATAATCTTATACCTATTTTATGTATTGGTGAAAGCCTAGAAGCGTATAATCAGAAACAAACTAAAGAAATATTAAAAAAACAAATACAAAATGCCTTAAAAGACACAAATGAAAAAGTAATTATCTCCTATGAACCAGTATGGGCAATAGGAACTGGCAAAACACCGACAAATGAAGAAATTATAGATATAATTAACTATATAAAAAGTTTATTTAACTATGATATAACTGTTTTATATGGTGGGAGTGTTTCTTTAGAAAATATAGAAACATTAAATAAAACAAATAATGTAAATGGATTTTTAATTGGCAAAGCTGCCACAAATCCAAGTAGTTTAAAAAAAATTATAGAAGTTGCACGTATGTAACTTCTATTTTATTTTTCGACAAAACTAGCTATTTTTTACTCTAGAAAATAGTGTCAATCTTTTGTATAATTTGAATATAGTAAAGGGGAATGAAAAAATGGAAAGAATAAATATTTTAATGATTGATGATAATGTAAACCTTATAGAAATGGTTAAAGAATATTTCAAAGGAAATGAAGAAGTAAATATAACATATGAAGCCCATGATGGTGAAGAAGGTATGAACGAAATAGTAAAAAATGAAAAAAGTATAGATTTAATAATCTTAGATTTAATTATGCCTAATAAAGATGGAATATATGTCTTAAATGAAATGAAAAAAAGAGGTATAAATAAAAAAGTAATCGTTGCTACTAGTTATAATGCAGCTGAAGTAATTAGAGAAGTATCTGAATTTGGCGTTAGTTATTACATCTTAAAACCTTTTGATTTAACAGACTTAGAAAAAAGAATATACGATATCACTAAAAAAGAAAGTAAAAACCAAAACATCGATTTTTATACAAGTAATTTACAAGTATCAATAACTAAAATGCTTCATGAATTAGGTATACCTTCACATATAAAAGGTTATCAATATATAAGAGAAGCCGTAAACATAATATTTGAAAACCCATCAGTAATTGGTGGTATAACTAAAGAATTATATCCAGAGTTAGCTAAAAAATTTAATACAACTACATCTAGAGTTGAAAGAGCAATAAGACATGCAATTGAAGTCAGTTGGAATAGAGGAAACCTAGATTTCATGGAAGAAATATTTGGTTATAGTGTCGATATAGATAAAGCTAAACCAACTAATTCTGAATTTATGGTTACCATAGCTGATAAATTAAGATTAGATTTCCATCAGGTAAACTAATCTTTTTACATGCTATTTTTAATTTTCTTTTCGTGTTGTTTAATATTTAATGTATAATAAAGATAAGGAGGAGGAAAAATGAAAAGCAAAGGATTTACATTAGCTGAATTATTAGGAACGGTTGTTATATTATCTATAATTGCTATAATTGCTTTTCCATCGATATTAGGATTACTAAACAGTTCACAAGAAAAAATAGATAAATCAATGAAAGACTATGCAATAAATGCAACTAAAAAATATGTTAATGATAATATGGATTTGTTTCCAAAAGCATTAGAAACAGATACAAGTGAAAAAAAATACGGCGATGATGGAAATATTAAAATTCAATCATTAATAGATAAAGGTTATATAACAATAAGCTATGAAAAAAACTGTCAAATGTTAAATGACTATATAACAGTAACTAGTGATTCAAAAAAATACAATTATAAATATGTTGAAGTAGAAGGAGATTGTTAAAAGATTTAATTTTATTAATTATAATTGAATCTTTTAAATTCAATAAAACACACACAAAATTAGAAAACGGGCAATATACATTGCTTTTTTTATACCCAAATTACAAGAATTACAATAAAATTACAAGAATTACAAGAAAACCATTGACTACATCTAATTTATTTGTTAATATGAATATGAAAAGGAGGTATAAAACATGACAACAAGTGCTATTATACAAGAAAAAGTATTGGATTTTTTATCCGATAATATGAATCACAGTGTTTCAGAAATAAAAGAAAATTTAAAAGAAAACCAAATAAATAATTATACTGAAGGACAATTTGCAGGCTCAATAAATACTTTAGTAAGAAATGGTTCGATAAAAAAAATAAGTAGAGGTATATATAAAATAAGTTTAAGGAGGGAAGAAATGCGAAAATGTTTTATAGTTTCCCCCATAGGTAAAGAAGGCAGTACTATAAGAAAAAGAGCTGACCAATTATTTAAATATATAATTTTGCCTGTTTGTAAAGAAACTGGTTTTGAGCCAATAAGAGTAGACAAATTAAACCAGGCAGATTCTATTACCCAAACAATTATAGATTATCTATTGAATTCAGAGCTAGTCATAGCTGATATTACTGGACATAACCCTAATGCCTTTTATGAAATGGGTTATCGTGCATCTGCTGGAAAACCGATAATTCATTTAAAAGATAAAAAAGAAGTTATTCCTTTTGATATTGCTGGAATAAGAGCCTTCGATTATGATTTAAGTGATTTAGATTCTGTTGAAGAAGTAAAATCAAGATTGATTAAAACAATTAATGCTTTATCTTTTGAAGAAACATTAGAGACAGAAGATGCCGAAAATCATAAAGATGTAATTCAAGAATTTTCACAGTTAATTCCAATTTTGTATGAAATTCAAGATGAAATCTCTAATCTAAAAAAAGAAATACATAATAAAGATACTGAAACAATTCAAACGATTGTTAAAGCTTCAGCTTCCACTCATGCCGAAGATGCCAATGCCACATTAATGAAATACATTATCCCAGAAATATTAAATAATCCTAGGTCGATAAATAAATTAATTAAGTTAAATGAAATAATAAACAAAGGAAATAAAAATGGAGTTTAAAATAGGAAACGTAAAAATAAAAAATCAAGTTGTATTAGCACCTATGGCTGGAATCAGCAATAGTAGTTTTAGAAGAATTGTTAAAGAAATGGAATGTGGATTAGTGGTAGCTGAAATGGTTAGCGATAAAGCAATTTGCTATGGAAGTAAAAAAACTATTGATATGCTTTATATGACTGATTTTGAAAGACCTATTTCCCAGCAAATCTTTGGAAGTGATAAAAATTCATTTGTAGAAGCTGCAAAATATATTGAAAAAAATATGAAACCAGATATAATTGACATAAATATGGGTTGTCCAGTTCCTAAAGTAGCTGTTTCTGCTCAAGCTGGTAGTGCACTTTTAAAAAATCCAGATAAAGTATATGAAATAGTAAAAGCTGTTGTTAATTCAGTTAAAGTTCCAGTAACTGTAAAAATTAGAAGTGGATGGGATGGTAATTCAATTAATGCAGTAGAAATAGCCAAAATTTGTGAAAAAGCAGGAGCAAGCGCTATAACTGTTCATGGGCGAACACGAGCACAAGGTTATAGTGGTAAAGCAGATTGGAATATTATAAAAAAAGTCAAAGAAAATGTAAATATTCCAGTAATTGGAAATGGAGATATAAAATCTCCGAAAGATGCCAAAAGGATGCTTGATGAAACACATTGTGATGCAATTATGATAGGAAGAGCAGCCCTGGGAAATCCTTGGATAATAAAAAGAACTGTTCACTATTTAGAAACAGGCACCTTATTACCTGAACCAACCAAAAACGATAAATTAAAAATGATAAAAAAACATTTAAAATACTTATTAGAAATCAAACCAGAAAAAGTAGCTTTATTAGAAATGCGTACAGAAGCTAGTTACTATTTAAAAGGACTTCCTGGAGCTATTCCTTTTAAGACTAAATTATTTCAAACAAAAAGTGTAAAAAATTTCTTACAAGTAATAGATGAATATTCTAAAATTTAACCCCCACCACCCCCAATAAAGAAATAAGTGTAAAACCTTGTTTCTTTTTTTACTTTTGTATTAAAAAAAGCTTGAAATTTTCATGGGGGAGGGGGGTATAATATAATTGGTGAATAATATGCATAGAGGGAAAAAGAAAAGAAATATAATAATATTAAGTTTAGTAGGAGTACTACTATGTATGGTGGTAGGCTATGCCGCATTTAATACCGAATTAAAAATCTCAGGAACTTCAAAAGTAACTAGTAACTGGGATATAAGAAT
>CALVIB010000002.1 GCA_944329375.1 uncultured Bacilli bacterium
CCTTGACTAAACATTATAGTTTCAACGACTTATTTCCCCTTTATAATTTTATGGGAACTTTAAATTTTATTTAAAGACTCGGGAAATTTTGTTGCATATTATTACCTGTTATGTTATAATATTTTTGACAACGAGAAAGAAGGTGTTTTTATTTTTATTCATAAAACAAAAGCATATGAACGTGATTTAAGAAAAAAGATTATAGCTAAACATAAGATTAGTGAGCTTGAAAAAATAACTCATATAGAAAGTTTGATAAAATCATCAGATAATATGCAGAAGTTAATAAATAGTTCATTGACTAAAATCTATGGGATAAAAAAGAAAAATGGAGATTTAAGAGAAATATATACAGCTGATTTAAATAAGAAAATTAGATTATATATGAAACCTGAGAGTGAATATCCTTATGACTTGACAGGTATAGAGTTTATAGAGTTTGTAAAAATTGATGATAAACATTATGGGGAGGGATAATATGTTTGAATATAATTATTATGGTTTTGGACCTATTTTAAAAGATTATTTGGATTATCATAAAATTTCACAAAGTGATTTTGCCAAAAGATTAGGTATTACACAAAAACATATGAATGAAATATTAAATAACAAAACAGAAATATCGGTAGAACTTATGCTGACAATTAATTTAATTACAGATATTGATGTAGAACTTATATGGCAAGCAGAAGAAGAAAAAAGAATATTTTTATATTTAAAAGAAAATTTTAAAGATGAAAAAGAATTAAAAGAATATTTAAAAACTTTTTCACTAAAGGAACTTGAAGATAGAAATTGGTTAAAATTTAAAGACGAAAAGTCGCTTATTCAAGTATGCATGGATTTATTTAATTTTTTGGCCATTAAGAATTTTGATACATTTAATGATTATAGTAAACAAACAATTTTATATAAGAAAAATAGTCAAGCTGATATGAATAAAGTAATACTTTGGATAAAACATTGTGATAGTTTGATTCAAGATATAGATATATGCAAGTACGAAAAAAATAAATTTGCAAATTTAATTCATGATTTGAAAACGCTTTCTTTAGAAAGATTTGATGAAAATAAGATTGTTAAATGTCTAAATAAACATGGAATTTATCTTGTAATAGAAGATGCTTTAAAAGGAACAAAAATAAGAGGATGTATGATGGTTAAAGCTGATAATCCAGCAATTTATTTAACAAAACTTTATAAGGATAAAGCTTCATTCTATTTTGCTTTATATCATGAACTTGGACATATAAAATCAGATTATAATAAAGCTAAAAGTAAAATTATTATAGATGAAGATGAAAGATTAGAAAAAAGAGCAGATTTGTTTGCGATAAATACAATGATTGATTTTTCTATTTGGAAAGAAATCGTTAATGATAAGGATAATGTAGTAAGCATTTGTGAGAAATATAATATACCTGTTTGTTTTGCAACTAGTAGGCTTGCTAAAGAAGGCTATATAGATTATGCAAGTAAACTTTATAATAATTATAGAGAAAAAATTTAAATTTTATAATAATAATTAATTTTAAATGATGAACGTAAAAAAATCTTGCATTTTTTTACAATTTAATGTATATTATTTATGTACTTATTTCTCAGATATAAAGAACTCCATCTTTATGTCTTAGATTTAAGCGAATATTTATAAAAGGAGGAGAAAAAATGGCTTTAAGTAAAGAAGAAAAAGCTAAGTTAGTTAAAAAGTACGCTAGAAAAGATGGCGATACTGGTTCAGCTGAAGTACAAATTGCTATTTTAACTGAAGAAATTAAAGAATTAACTGAGCATTTAAAAACACATATTCACGATTATCATTCACGCCGTGGATTATTACAAAAAGTTGGTAGACGTAGAAGTTTATTACAATACTTAATGAAAAAAGATGTTACAAGATATCGTGAAATTGTAAAAAGTTTAGGACTTAGAAAATAGTAGACACTCTTTTTAGAGTGTCTTTTCATAGAAAGGGTTGTAATTATGAAAAAAACATTTGAAATGGATTTTTATGGAAGAAAGTTGATAGTTGAAAATGGAGAGGTTGCTAAACAAGCTGATGGTGCTGTTTTAGTTAGATATGGTGACACTGTTGTTTTGTCAACGGTTGTAGTTTCTAAAGAAGCAAGACTTCTTTCTGATTTTTTTCCATTAATGGTACTTTATCAAGAAAAATTATATTCAGTAGGTAAAATTCCAGGGGGATTTATTAAAAGGGAAGGTAGACCAAGTGAGGCAGCTACTTTAGCTGCTAGAATGATTGATAGACCTATGAGACCACTTTTCCCAGAAGATTTTAGAAATGAAGTTCAAATTGTTAATACTATTTTGTCAGTAGATCCAGATAATTCTCCTGAACTTGCGGCATTACTCGGTTCTTCTATTGCAACATCTATTAGTAAAGTTCCATTTAACGGACCAGTTGCTGGAGTAAAAGTAGGAAGGGTTAATGGAGAGTTTGTTATTAATCCAACTACTGAACAAACTGAGGTATCTGATATTGATTTAACTGTTGCAGGAACGAGTGAAGCTATTAATATGGTTGAATCATCTGCTAAAGAAGTTAAGGAAGAAGATATGTTAGAGGCTTTAATGTTTGGGCACGAAGCGGTTAAAAAATTAGTAGAATTTGAAAATAAAATCGTTAAAGAAATTGGTACAGAGAAAATGGAATATGAAAAATTAGAAATTTCTGATGAATTAAAAGAAGAGGTTACTAATTTAATTAAAGATGACATTGATAAAGCCTTGAGAATTAAGGATAAATTAGAAAAATATAATAAATTAGATGAGATAAAAGAAAATTTAGTTAGTAAATATGAAAAAGAGAACGAAGATATGCATCTAGAGGAGTTAGAACATTTAAAAGCAAAACTTGTTATTATATATAATGAAGTAGAATATGAGCTTTTCAGACAAATTGTTGTTAAAGAACATACAAGAGCTGATGGGAGAGCGATGGATGAGATTAGACCACTTTCTGCTTCGGTTGATTTTTTACCTAGAACTCATGGCTCAGCTTTATTTACAAGAGGTCAAACTCAAAGTTTATCTGTAACTACTTTGGGAGCATTAGGCGAACATCAAATTTTAGATGGACTTGGTTTAGAGGATAGTAAAAGATTTATGTTGCATTATAATTTTCCACAATTTTCAGTTGGAGAAACTGGCAGATATGGTGCACCAGGTAGGAGAGAAATCGGCCATGGGGCATTAGGAGAAAAAGCATTACTTCAAGTAATACCTTCAGAAGAAGAATTTCCATATACGATAAGAGTAGTATCTGAAATTTTGGAGAGTAATGGTTCTTCATCACAAGCAAGTATATGTGCAGGGTGTATGAGTTTAATGGCTGCTGGAGTTCCGATTAAGGCTCCTGTGGCTGGAATTGCGATGGGGTTAATTACACATGGTAATGATTATACTATTTTAACTGATATTCAAGGTATGGAAGACCATTTGGGAGATATGGATTTTAAGGTAGCAGGTACAAAAGATGGTGTGTGCGCTTTACAGATGGATATTAAAATTAAAGGTATTACTAAGGATATTTTAAAAGAAGCTTTAGAACAAGCAAAAAAAGCAAGATTACAAGTATTAGATGTTATGCGTGATGCTATTAAAGAGCCACGAAAAGAAGTTAGTAAGTATGCGCCAAAGGTTATGACATTTATGATTAATCCTGATAAGATTAAAGATGTTATAGGTAAAGGCGGAGATATGATAACTAAGATTATTTTAGAGTCTAGTCATGTTAATTCGGTTAATGATATAAATGCTGTTAAGGTTGATTTGGAAGATGATGGAAGGGTAGTCATTTATCATACAGACAAGGATATTATTGATGAGACTGCTAGAAGAATTAAAGATATTGTTCGTGAAGTTGAACCTGATAAAATTTATACTGCTAAGGTTGTTAAAGTAGAAGATTTTGGATGTTTTGTAGAATTATGGCCAGGTTGTGAAGGGTTAGTACATGTTTCACAATTAGATGTTAAAAGAGTTGATAAGCCTAGTGATATGGTTAAAGTAGGCGATGAAATTTTAGTTAAATCACTTGGTTATGACAAAAAAGGTAGACTTAATTTATCTAGAAAAGAAGTTTTAAAAAATAATGAAAAGAAAACTGATGAAAAATAAATAATTTTAATCTAGTGTTTATTATGCATTAGATTTTTTAATATTTTTTTCCAAATATATAAAGCCATAATGAACTGAAAGAAATTACTAATAAGGTAAATAATAATAAATATATTTCTTTTCCTAAAATATTTATTAGATTAATAAGTAAATCATTAATAGAATTATTAGAAATTTTAATATTAAAAATAGCAATATTGTCTATGTAATTTAAATAGTGAATTGGGTCTAAAAAAGTATTTAAAAAAATATAATTAGAACCATTTTGAATTATAGAATTTGCTATAAAGGCAATTATTATTTGAATAAACATTAAGATGATATTTTTAAAAGAGAATTTTTCTTTATAGTTTTTTGTTATATAAATACCTGAGATTAATAAAAAGAAGTGGTAAAAGTAACAGTATATAGTATCAAAATTTAAATTTTCGGGATTTGTAAAGAAAATAGCTGCTATGGCAAATAAGATGCCAAAAGGTCCTAGATAATTTAATAAATATTTCTTTTTTGTTTTTAAATAAATTATTCCAATAAGAGGGTATAGATAACAAAGCTGAAGTGGTAAATCTTTATTTATTTGGTAATTATTAGTTAAAATTAAAAAAATAAATTTAAAAAATTCTAAAGTAAACAAGAAAAATAATATATATATTAAAGTTCTTTTGTCTTTTTTAAGGTTATTTCCAATTAGTATTGGGAATATTATTAAAAGTAAAATTGTTATTAAATGAGAAGACGAAAAGATATTCATGTAATCACCAATATATGTTATGCACGCATTATTTAAAAAAGAAGGGTGTTAATATTTTGTTATTGAGAAAATACTTTTAATAGTTTTTATATAATCGTTAGAACATTTTAATCGTAAATTTTGTTTTTTGCTTGAAAAAAAGAAATAATTTTATTGACAAACATATAATGAAATGATATATTAATTATGCATTTTAATTTTAGGTTTACTTTTTAGTAAATCTTTAATTAAGAACAAAAATGAAACACCTGGGTATGTGTAATGAAAGGAGGTTAAATTATGCCAACAATAAATCAACTTGTTAGAAAAAGAAGAGGTTCTAAAACTAGAAAAAGTAAATCACCTGTTTTAAACATTGGATACAACAGTAAAGATAAAAAAGAGACAGTAAGTAATTCTCCACAAAAACGTGGTGTATGTACTCGTGTTGGAACTAAAACGCCAAAGAAACCAAACTCAGCTTTAAGAAAATATGCGCGTGTTAGACTTTCAAACGGAAGAGAAGTAGATACTTATATTCCAGGAGAAGGTCACAACTTACAAGAACATAGTGTTGTACTTGTTCGTGGCGGAAGAGTTAAAGACTTAATCGGTGTTCGTTATCATATTATTCGTGGTACTATGGATACTGCTGGAGTCGATGCAAGAAGACAAGGCCGTTCTAAATACGGTGCTAAAAAACCAAAAAGTAAATAATTAAAAATATTTTAAAATAAATTGGAAGGAGGATTATTTATGCGTAAAAGAAGAGCTGTTAAAAGAGATGTTTTACCAGATCCAATTTACAATTCTAAGGTTGTTACAAAATTAATCAACCAAATTATGTTAGATGGTAAAAAAGGAACTGCACAGACAATTCTTTATGATGCGTTTGATATGGTTAAAGAAAAAACTGGAACTGAACCAGTAGAAGTATTTAACAAAGCTTTAGAAAATATCAAGCCAGCTTTAGAGGTTAAGACAAGACGTGTAGGTGGAGCTAACTATCCTGTACCTATTGAAGTTAGACCTGATAGAGCTCAAGCTTTAGGACTACGTTGGCTTGTTAATTATGCTAGATTAAGAGGCGGACATTCTATGGCTGAAAATTTAGCTAATGAAATAATCGATGCTTCTAACGGTGTTGGAGCTGCGGTAAAAAAACGTGAGGAAACTCATAGAATGGCAGAAGCTAATAAAGCATTTGCTCATTATAGATGGTAAAAGAAAGGAAATAAAATATGGCTCGTGAATATAGTTTAGAAAAAACTCGTAATATTGGAATCATGGCCCACATCGATGCAGGTAAAACTACATGTACTGAAAGAATTTTATTCCATACTCATAAGATTCATAAAATCGGAGAAACTCACGATGGTGAATCACAAATGGACTGGATGGAACAAGAACAAGAACGTGGTATTACTATTACATCAGCTGCTACAACAGCATACTGGAAGGGTTATAGATTAAATATTATCGATACTCCAGGACACGTTGATTTTACTGTTGAAGTTCAAAGAAGTTTACGTGTTTTAGATGGAGCTGTCGCACTTATTGATGCGCAAGCAGGTGTTGAACCACAAACTGAAACAGTTTGGAGACAAGCTACTGAATACAATGTTCCTAGAATGATTTTTGCCAATAAAATGGATAAAATGGGAGCAGATTTTGAATTCAGTTTAAAGAGTATTGAAGAACGTTTAGGCGTTAATGCTAAACCTATCGAATGGCCAATAGGTGCCGAAAGTGATTTTACTGGTGTAGTTGATTTAGTAACTAGAAAAGCTTACAAATATGATGGTAAACCAGAAGAAAATCCAGAAATCATCGATATTCCAGCTGACTTAGTAGATATTGTTGAAGAAAAACGTAATGACTTAATTGAAGCAGTGGCTGAATTTGATGATGATTTAATGAATAAATATTTAGAAGGAGAAGAAATTTCTGAAGCAGAAATTAAAGCAGCTATTAGAAAAGGTACTTTGGCTGTTAAATTCTTCCCAGTTATGTGCGGTACTGCACTAGGAAACAAAGGTATTAAGTTATTACTTGATGCGGTAGTTGACTATTTACCAGCACCTACTGATGTTGAAGCTATCGAAGGTGTTGATATGAATGGTAATGAAATTAAAAGACAGCCTAGTGATAACGAACCATTCTCAGCTTTAGCATTTAAAGTTATGACTGATCCATTTGTTGGACGTTTGACATTTGTCAGGGTATATTCTGGTCATTTATCTAATGGTTCATATGTACTTAATTCAAATAAAGATAAAAAGGAAAGAGTGGGACGTATCTTACAGATGCACGCTAATCATAGACAAGAAATTACAGATATTTATACTGGTGATATTGCAGCTGTTGTCGGACTTAAGAACACAACTACTGGAGATACTTTATGTGATGAAAAACATGCTTGTATATTAGCTCCTATGGAATTTCCTGAACCAGTTATTGAACTTGCTGTTGAACCAAAATCTAAAGATGACCAAGATAAAATGGCTTTAGCTTTACAAAAATTATCTGAAGAAGACCCAACGTTTAGAGCTACTACCGACCATGAAACTGGTCAAACTATTATTGCTGGTGTTGGTGAATTACATCTAGATATTATAATTGATAGAATGAAAAGAGAGTTTGGCGTTGAAGCTAATGTTGGTAATCCACAAGTTGCTTATAGAGAAACTATTAAGCAAAAAGGCGACTGTGAAGGAAAATATATTAAACAATCAGGTGGACGTGGACAATACGGACATGTTTGGGTTGAATTTGAACCAAATCCTGGTAAAGGATATGAATTTGTGGATGCTATTGTTGGAGGAGTAGTTCCTAGAGAATACATTCCAGTAGTAGATAAAGGCTTACAAGAAGCTATGGAATCTGGTATTTTAGCTGGATATCCTGTAATCGATGTTAAAGCTACTTTACACGATGGTTCATATCATGATGTTGACTCATCTGAAATGGCCTTTAAAGTTGCCGCATCACTTGCTTTAAAAGAAGCTAAGAATAAATGTAATCCTGTTATTTTAGAACCAATCATGAGTGTTGAAGTAACAGTTCCAGAAGAATTTTTAGGAACAGTTATGGGGGATATTACAGCTAGACGTGGTAGACCTATGGGACAAAGTTCAAGAGGTAATGCTTTAACTATTGATGCAATGGTACCACTTTCAGAAATGTTTGGTTATGTAACAAGTTTGCGTTCTAATACACAAGGTAGAGGTAACTTCTCAATGAAGTTTGATCATTATGAAGAAGTACCTAAAAATATCGCTGAAGATATTATCAAAAAAAATGGTGGAAACTAAATTAAAACAGTTGAAATTTTAGTTTAGTCATGTTAAAATGTTTAATGAAATAAGAAAAAGGAGGAAATTAAAATGGCAAAAGAAAAATTTGACCGTTCAAAACCACATGTTAATATTGGTACTATTGGACACGTTGACCATGGTAAAACAACATTAACTGCGGCTATTACAAAATATTTATCAGATCAAAACCCTAAGTGGGCTAAATTCGAGGCTTATGCTGATATCGATAAAGCTCCAGAAGAAAGAGAAAGAGGTATTACTATTAATACTGCTCATATCGAATATGAGACGGCTAATAGACACTATGCTCACGTTGACTGCCCAGGCCATGCTGACTATGTTAAAAACATGATTACTGGTGCTGCTCAAATGGATGGTGCTATCTTAGTTATTGCAGCTACTGATGGACCTATGGCACAAACTCGTGAACACATCTTACTATCTCGTCAAGTTGGAGTACCTCGTATGGTTGTATTCTTAAATAAATGCGATATGGTAGATGATGAAGAATTATTAGACTTAGTTGAAATGGAAGTACGTGAGTTATTAACTGAATATGGTTATGATGGCGACAATACTCCAATTATCAGAGGTTCTGCTTTAAAAGCTCTTGAAGGAGATGCTAATTACGAAGCTAAAATTGGTGAATTAATGGATGCTGTTGATTCATGGATTGAAACTCCAGTTCGTGATAATGAAAAACCATTCTTAATGCCAATTGAAGATGTATTTACTATCACTGGACGTGGTACAGTTGTTACTGGACGTGTTGAACGTGGTGAATTAAAATTAAATGAGGAAGTTGAAATTGTTGGTCTTAAACCTACTAAAAAAACAGTTGTTACTGGTATCGAAATGTTTAGAAAACAATTAGACTTTACTGAAGCTGGAGACAATACTGGTTTATTACTTCGTGGTGTTTCACGTGACGAAGTTGAAAGAGGACAAGTTATTGCTAAACCTGGTTCAGTTACTCCACATACTAAGTTCAAAGCTCAAGTTTATGTACTTAGTAAAGAAGAAGGTGGAAGACATACTCCATTCTTCAGTAACTACCGTCCACAATTCTACTTCCGTACAACTGATGTAACTGGTGTTATTGAATTACCTGAAGGTGTTGAAATGGTAATGCCTGGTGACAATGTTGAAATGACAGTAGAATTAATCGCACCAATCGCTATTGAAAATGGTACTAAATTCTCTATCCGTGAGGGTGGTAGAACAGTTGGTGCTGGTAACGTTTCAGAAGTTATCGAATAATAATTGTTTATTAAAATCAGAGATTTTCTCTGGTTTTTTTATTCTTTATATAATTTATTTTGTTGACCTTTGATGTTTTTAAATATATTAGATATAAAATGGTGTTTGTTATAAAATTTATTATGTGATAAAAAATATATTTGATATAAGCGCTTTTATTATTGGCGTTTTCATTGACTTTTATATGAAAAAACAATATAATTTTAAATAGTGAAAGGGTGTATAATATGTTACAAAAACCAAAGGGAACTTATGATATATATGGCGATAAAGCTTTAACTTATCTTTATTTTAGAAAAATAGCCAAAGCTTTAATGGATAAATACAATGCGAAGTTTATTGAAACTCCGATATTTGAATCAAGTGAACTTTTTCATAGAGGTGTTGGAGAAACTACGGATATTGTAAGTAAGGAAACTTATGATTTTAAAGATAGAGGAGATAGAAATTTAACGCTTAGACCAGAGGGAACGGCTGGTATTGTTAGATGTTTTATTGAAAATAAGTTATATGCGGAGAGTTTACCTTTAAAAGCATGGTATTTAGGACCAATGTTTAGATATGAAAGACCACAAGCAGGAAGATATAGAGAATTTTATCAATTTGGAGTTGAAGCTTTTGGCTCTAATAATCCAATGATGGATGCGGAAATTATTGGTATGGCTTGCAATTTGTTTAAAATACTTGGTTTAAAAGGAGTAAGTGTTAATATAAATACTTTAGGAGATAAAGAATCTAGAGAAAATTATAGAAAAGCTTTGCTTGATTATTTTAAACCTTATTTAAATGATTTATGTGAAGATTGTCAGAGAAGATATGAAAAAAATCCTCTACGTATTTTAGATTGTAAAGTAGATAGTTCTAATGAAATTATGAAAGATGCACCTAAAATATTAGATTATTTAAATGAAGAAAGTAAAAAACATTTTGACAAAGTGAAAGAATATTTAGATGCGATGGATATAGATTATAAAGTTAATCCAAATATTGTTAGAGGACTTGATTACTATACGCACACTGTATTTGAAGTTCAAGCTGATATTAAAGGATTTGGTGCTCAAAGTACTTTGGCTGCTGGTGGAAGATATGACCATTTAGTAGAATTTATTGGTGGTCCTAGTGTGCCTGGTGTTGGTTTTGCTTTAGGTTTAGAAAGATTATTTTTAGCTTTAGATGCTGAAAAAATAGATATTAGAGAAGTTGTTTGTCCTGATGTTTATATATTTAGTGCGGGGGAGAATCAAAAGTCTAATGTTTTAGCTTTAGCTAATGATTTAAGAATGGCTGGTTTTAATGTTGAAATAGATTATAATGGCCGTAATTTTAAAAGTAATTTT
Source organism: uncultured Bacilli bacterium (assembly GCA_944329375.1). Classification (GTDB taxonomy): domain Bacteria; phylum Bacillota_I; class Bacilli_A; order RF39; family UBA660; genus Coprosoma. The sequence continues at coordinate 10,785 of CALVIB010000002.1, forward strand.
AAACACGCTGATAAAGTTATGGCTAAATATATTATTATAATTGGCGAAGAAGAAGTTAATAGTAAAGTATTAACAGTTAAAAATAATGAAACTAAAGAAGAATATAAAGTTGAATTAGATAAATTAATAGAGTTTTTAGATGAAAAAATAGGTGATGAGGATGAAGATTAACAATACAAGTGTTGGTAAGAAAAATGTGGGAGAGACAGTTACTTTATATGGCTGGGTTAATAGAAAAAGAGATTTAGGTGGACTTATTTTTATTGATTTAAGAGATAGAAGTGGAATTATTCAATTGGTGGTTGACCCTAAAAGTGAGATATATGATTTAGCCAGCACCCTTAAAAATGAATATGTTATAAAAGTAAGTGGTAAAGTTGTTTTAAGGAAAGAAGCTAATAAAAATTTAAAAACGGGCGAGGTTGAAATAGAGGTTTTATCTTTAGATATTTTAAATAAATCTATTGATTTACCTTTTGATTTAAATAATGTAACAGCTTTAGAAGATACAAGACTAAAATACCGTTATTTAGATTTGAGAAGAGAAGAACTTAAAAACAATTTGATGGTTAAACATAAAGTGATGCAAAGTGCGAGAAAATATTTAAATTCTTTAGATTTTATGGAAATAGAAACACCAATTCTTTGTAAATCAACACCTGAAGGAGCTAGAGATTACTTAGTGCCATCTAGAGTTAATAAAGGACGTTTTTATGCTTTACCACAATCTCCTCAACTTTTTAAACAAATACTTATGATGAGTTCTATGGAGAGATATTATCAAATTGCTAGATGTTTTAGGGATGAGGATTTACGCGCTGATAGACAACCAGAATTTACGCAAATTGATATGGAAATGAGTTTTTTATCACAAGATGAGATTATGAATATTACTGAAGGATTACTTTATAATATATTTAAGGAAGTAAAAAATATAGAAATAAAACTTCCTATTAATAGAATGACTTATGATGAAGCTATTAACTTATATGGTTCAGATAAACCAGATTTAAGATTTGAAAATCCTATTTATGATATTACAGATTATTTTAAAGAAAGTGATTTTAGTTTGTTTAAAAGCATTATAAATGACGGGGGAATAATTAATGCTTTAGTATTTAATGCGGCAGATAAATATTCGAGAAAAGATATTGATAAGTTAACAGATTATGTTAAAACTTATGGAGCTACAGCTTTAGCTTTCTTAAAATATAATGGGGAGTTTACTGGTAGTATTGCTAAATTTGTAAATGAAGAAATAGGTATCAATTTAATTAAAAATTTAAATTTAAAAGATAATGATTTGGTTTTAATTATAGCGGGCGATAAGAAAATGGTTAAGACTTCTTTGGGAGCTTTAAGGTGTAAAGTAGCTAAAGATTTAGATTTAATTTCTAAAGATAAATATGCTTTAACTTGGGTAACTGATTTTCCAATGTTTGAATATAGTGATGAAGAAGAAAGGTATATTGCTTGCCATCATCCATTTACTTTGCCACAGGATATAGATGGTTTGGATGATAAAGAAAATGCGAAAGCATATGCTTATGATATAGTTATTAATGGCTATGAAGCAGGTGGTGGAAGTCTTAGAATATATAATCCTTTAGACCAGGAAAAAGTGCTAGAGGCTTTAGGATTTTCTAAAGAGCAAGCTTTAAGTCAATTTGGGTTTTTATTAGAAGCTTTAAAATATGGTTGTCCACCTCATGGAGGTTTGGCTTTAGGATTAGAAAGACTTACTATGATACTTTGCGGTACGGAAAATATCCGTGATGTTATTGCTTTTCCTAAAACGACAAGTGCGTCTTGTTTAATGACTGAAGCTCCTAGTAAGGTTGCTTTAAAACAATTGGATGAATTACATATAAAAATTAGTGAATAAAAAGGGCTTTAGGAATAGGTGGTTACATGAATAGACAAGTAATTTATGAATTACTAAAAGATAATCTTTGTATTCAAGATAAAGCTTTACAAAAATTAGTATGGGCACTTTATAATAATTTTTATAATGATAGTGTTAAACAAAATATTTTACTTATTGGCGATAGAGGAACTGGGAAAACAACGATGCTTAAAGAAGCAGCAGATTTAATGGATATTCCTTTTGGAGAGGTGCATAATGCTTTTTCTTTTGAGAATATTAATATGAATTTACTTAGTAATGGATTGGTCCAACTAGGTATGAATAGCGATACTTATGAAGGTATTTTATTACTTCATGATTTTCAAGATGCTTTTATAAGAGGCCATAGTTTAGAATTTAATGCTATGGTGGCTTCTAATGTTTTAAATTTAGATAACTATGGATATTTTAATACATCTAGTATTTGTTTTGTTGGTGAGATAGATACTGATAATGTAAGGGATATTTTTGGAAATGATTTGATTTTATCTGATTTAGATACCAATGATTTTACTTCACCTACTTTGAGTATAATTCAAGGCTATTTAACTAATGTGAATAGAATTAAAGAAGATGAAGATGGTAATAAGAGTGCGAATATTGGGTTTGAAAAATATGTTTCAAATGTAATTAAAAGTCGTTTTTTAGCTTCGACAACGATGGATGTATTTAAACAAAGAATTTATATGGAAGATATGGGAGCTAGTGATATTGTTAAAGCTTTATCTTCGTCAATTTCGGCTTTAAATTTATATAAAGATGATTTGCTTGAGGATTATGTGTCTTCAGAAGAATTTGTGCGAAAAGTAGCGAGTTATATTTTGGAAAGTGGCGAAGGTCTTCATGCGACTAATGCAGCTATTGAAAATACTTTTATGAATGATTATAAGCATGGTGCGAAGGTTTTGAAAAAAAATTCAATATTTGCTTCGTTAAAATGATGTGGAGGTAGTATATGAACACACAAGATATTTATAATGAATTAAAAGAAATGCTTTGTAATCAAGATAAAGCGTTAAAAGAACTTGTTTGGACAGTTGCTAGAAATGAAAAGTTAGATAGGCCTAAAAATGTTTTATTGGTTGGTGAAGTTGGAACTGGTAAATCAACAATGGTGGAATGTGTGGCTAATAAAATGAATAAGTCACTCGCAAAAGTTTCTGGATTATGTACATCTAATGGAATGAATCCTAAGGTGCTTTATGATGCTTTCTTAAGACTTCACTGTTCAAATAAAGATGGTTCATTAAAAGGAATTGTTTTAATTGAAGATATGCGTAATTGTTTCATTTATGGTGGTTTTTCAGATATAAGTTCTTTAATAACTTCTGGAAGTTTTTCTTTGAATAAAAATTTTTTTGACCTTACTTCAACTATGTTTATTGGTGAGATTGATACAAACGGTTTAGAAGAATGTTTTACTATGCCAACTGGTGTTACTATTGATAATATAGAAGATGCTTTTATATTACCAAATTATGATGGCGATGAAATTAAAAATATTATTGAAGATTTAATTTGTCTGGCTGATGATATTGATAATCCCGTAGATATGTATAGCGATAAGTATAGAGATGCTATTAAAAGGACTTTTTTATCCATTGAATGTAATAAGGTGTTTGGTAAAAAAATATTTGCCGAAAGTATGAAAAGAGAAGATATATGTAATGCTTTGAAATCTCCAATATCTGAACTTCAAACATATAGTGATGATTTATGTGAAGAATATATGCATTCAGATTATTTTATTAACTCGATAGCTAATCATATAAGTGAAAGTTTGATTGGTCTTCATGACTTAGATAATGCTGTTAAAGATGTCACAAGATTTGATAGTAAAAGAAAAATTAAAGTTTATAAAGAAGATTCATTAATGAGGATATAATTTGGAAAAATATAAAGAGATAGAAAGAAGTATTATAAAGAAATTTAGACCATCTATATGGCATAAATTCGTTAAAGCTATTCATGATTATGAGTTGATTAAAGAAAATGATAAGGTTGCTGTATGTATTAGTGGTGGTAAGGATTCTTTTTTACTTGCTAAATGTTTAGAAGAATTACAAAGACATGGTAAGGTTAAGTTTGATTTAGAATATATTATTATGAATCCAGGTTATACTGATGAAGCTTTAGATAAAATAAAGAGTAATTTGAAGTTATTAAATATAGATGCTCATATATTTGAAAGCCCTATTTTTAAAGTGGTTAGTAAAGAGAAAATCCTTGCTTTTTATGTGCGAAAATGTGAAGGGGATATCTATATAATTATGCGAAGAAACTTGGATGTAATAAAATTGCTTTAGGACATCACTATGACGATGTTATAGAAACGATTTTAATGAATTTAATATATAATGGGATGTTTGCAGGAATGATGCCAAAACTAAAAAGTGATAATTTTGATGGGTTGGAACTTATTAGACCTCTATATTTAGTTAGAGAGGAAAGTATTTTAGATTGGGCAAGATACAATGAATTATCGTTTATTGATTGTGCATGCACAGTTACTAAAAAAGACATTGGTAAAAGAAATGAAATGAAAAAATTAATTAAAATGTTGAAGGAATATTATGTTGATGCGGATATTAATCTATTTAATTCTTTAAGCAATGTGAGATTAGATAAGGTTATAACTTATTTTGAAGATAATAAAAAGCATAATTTTTTGGATAAATATAAGTTATAATGATGATGTTGTAGTTTTTTTGAATATACAAAAAATATATATTTATGATTTTTAATTAACTTAAGTTAAGGTTTGAAAGTGTGAGGTAATTATGAAAGAAGAATTAGAAATTTGTGTAAAGTCTTTGGTAACTTTTAAGGAATTTTATGATGATATGATTAAAAAAGGTTTTCATGAACAGGAAAATTTTGTTTTAAACGATATTTATTTGGTTAATGATGATATGGAAGTATCTTTAGAAAATGAGAAAATTATTTTTTCTAATTATGTTTTGATTAGAGAAACGGTTGGTAAAAGAAAAATGCTTGTTTTAAAGCATAAGGAAGTAAATGAAAATGGTAAGGTAAAACAAGAATCTATTAAATGTCCAATTACTGATATAGATAAAGCTTATGATTTTATGAAAGCTTTAGGATATAAAAAATTATTTGAAATAAGTGACCATAATATTTTAATGAGTAATGGAAAGAATGAGATTTATATTCAAGATGTTAAAGGTATTGGAACTTATGTAGAGATGGAACAAAAGAATTTACTATTAGAAAACAATAATGGTAATACAATTGATGAGATGAAAAATGCTTTAAAAGGATATGATTTAAAAATCGATACAAGTGATTATTTTGTTAGAAAAGCTTATGATGTTTTAAAAACATATTATGAAAAATAATGTTAAGTTTTGTAAATATGCTAGGCAAAAGTTATTAAATATGGTATAATTTAATTGTCTAAAAGAAGAATACCGCTATGAAAAACCTACTAAGTATAACGATTGGGAATCTAATTCTCTGGTGGTGTAGAATACTTTAATTTATTAAAGGCTCCTAAAACCAGTGATGTGATGCCCACCTGGGAGATCAGGTTTTAATTCGTTAAGGTTTCTCTTTTGGACTTTGCTTATAAAAAGGCCTCTGAATTTTCAGAGGCTTATTTTTTAGCTAATTCTTTAATCTTTTCTGTGTTTTTAAAATTTGTTTTAGCAATTTCATTTAATATTTCTTCTCCATATTTTTTTACTAGTTTACATCCTACTTCGTCGGCTTGATGTCCAGCTCCTTTAGGAAGGGTAATTTGATATTTTTTAGATAATTTTTCAAATTCTTTAATAAAAATATATCTACTTATAATAGCCGAACAAGCTACTGATAAACATTGGTCTTCCGCTTTGGTAATAAAAGTAATATTCTTTTGAACATTAGATGATTTTTTTAAATAATTATAGTAAACATATTTTTCAGCAAATTGATCAACCACAATATAATCATAATTTTGATACTTTTTACTCATTTCTAATAAAGCTTTATTATGCAATATTGCTTTTATAGCATTCATGTTATATTCTTTGTTTCTTTCATTATATTCTTTATTATTTAACGTCATGGTATAATATGGTATTTTTTTAATGATTTCAGGAGTAATTTTTAATATTTGTTCATCAGTTAGTTTTTTAGAATCTTTAACTTTTAAGTTTTCTAAAAATGGTATATCTTCTTTAGTTACATATGAAGCTGTTACTACAATAGGACCAAAATAATCTCCTGTTCCAACTTCATCTGAACCAATTGTATTAGCATAGTAAACTTTAGAATTTTGTTTTTCTTTTTTCTTTTCTCCAGCAACTTTCATATCTATTTTTTTATCAGGATTTAAGTTTTTTTCCATTTCAGACCATAAATTAGCATCTATATCCGCACTTATACCTTGAAAAACGGCTTTACCTGATTCATATAAAGTAACTACTGTATCTGCTTCATCAGCTTGGAAGACTGCATAAGGTGGTGTTTTTATACGTTTTTTTTCTTCAAAATATTCATTCATTTTATTCATTGTATTTTTACTAACCTTAAGGGTTATTGTTTTTACTGGTTCTTTTTTCATTTCTATCACCTGTCAACATTTTAACACATTTCTTTATTCATCACAACAAAGGCTTTACTTTTTGTTTTTAAATATAATATAATTATAAAAGAAGGGAAGATGGTATGAATATATTAGATATTTTAGTTATAATTTTTATTTTAATAGGTGGCATTATAGGTTTTAAAAGAGGTTTTACTACTAGTTTAGTTAATTTTATTGGTGTTATATTAGTTGTAATTATTGCTTATTTTTTAAAAAATCCTATTGGGGAATTTTTGATGGGATTTTGTCCATTCTTTAATTTTGGAGGAGTTATTAAAGGTGTAACGGTGTTAAATATAGCTTTATATCAAATAATTGCTTTTATATTAGTATTTAGTATTTTAATGATTGTACTTAAAGTTTTACTTATGGTTACTAATGTTTTTGAAACGTTTTTGAAATTGACTATTGTTTTAGGATTTCCATCTAAAATTTTGGGAGCAATTGTTGGAATAATTGAAAATTATATAATTGTTTTTTTTGCATTATATGTTCTTTCAATGCCAACTTTTTTAGAAGTTGATTTTATAAGAGATTCTACTTACCGAGAACCAATTTTAAAGAATACGCCACTTTTATCTAATGTAGCTTCATCTACTTTGGATGTTTTGGATGAATTTAAAGATTTAGTTGATAAATATGATAAAACTGAGAATAATGATGAATTTAATTTGGAGACATTAGATTTATTCTTAAAATATAATGTTGTGTCTGTAGATACTGTCAAAAACTTAAAAGATAGTGGTAAAATAAAAATTAATGGAATAGATGTAATTATAAATAAATATGAGGAGGAGTAATTATGGAGATAATTAAGGGTAGTTTAGAAAATTTTGATGAAATAACAAGTAAAGGAAATGTTTTAGTTGATTTTTTTGCAACTTGGTGTGGGCCTTGTAAAATGTTAGCCCCAGAGCTTGAAGAAATTAAAGATAAAGTTCAAATTGTGAAAATTGATATTGATGAAAATTTAGAACTTTGTAAAAGATTTGGGGTAATGAGTGTTCCAACACTTGTTTATTTCAAAGCTGATGGTACTTATACTATGCATATTGGATATATGACTAGTGATGAAATTTTAAAATTCATTCAATAATAAAAGCTATTAAGATTAATTTTTAATAGCTTTTTAGTTATTTTTTAAGCTGAGAGTTATTTCTTTATCCATGGCAACTTTATGATATTTAACTTTACATTTATCAAATAAAGTTCTTGAGGCAATGTTGTTTTCACTATCTGCATATTTATCATTTAAATAAATAACTTCTTTTATGCCTGATTGGATAATCATTTTCGCACATTCATTACAAGGAAATAAATCTACATATATTTTCGCATTTTCTAAATCTTTTTTGTTTCCTCTATAATTTAAAATTGCATTTAGTTCTGCGTGACAAACATAAGGATATTTAGTTTCTAAATTGTTTCCTTCGCGGCTCCAAGGAAATTCATCATCATTAAAACCATTAGGTGCGCCATTATATCCAATGGATAAAATTCTATTGTCATTACTTACAATGCAAGCTCCAACTTGTGTGGATGGGTCTTTACTTCTCATCGCGCTTAATTCTGTTATAGCCATAAAATATTCATCCCAAGATAAATAGTTTTTTCTTTTTTTATTTTTCATTTTTTCACTTCCTTTTAAATTATTCTATCATATTTTTTCTATTTTGAATAATATGATTTTTTTGATATAATATTTAGTGGGTGATATTTTGTGAAAAAACTGTATGTAGTGGCTTTACTTAGTTTAATTTTTGATCAATTTATAAAAAACATTATTTTACTTTTTATGAATTTTGGACAGTCTATTACAGTTATTAATGGTTTTTTTAATATTACTTTAATTGGAAATACTGGAGCTGCTTTTAGTATTTTAAGTTCTAATACTATTTTATTAATTATTATTTCAATAGTTGTTTTAAATGTTCTTTATTTTTGTTTTATTAAAGGTAAGAATTTAAAAAAATTTGAACAGGTGTCATATGGATTATTAGCTGGTGGAATTATGGGAAACTTGGTTGATAGAGTAGTGCATATGCAGGTAATTGATTATTTAGATTTTAATATATTTGGATATAATTTTCCAGTATTTAATTTAGCTGATATTTTAATTATTATTTCGATGATTTTAATAGTTATTCAGATTATAAAAGGTGATAAAAATGGAGTATCAAGTAAATCAAAATGATATAAGATTAGATAATTATTTGACAGATGTTTTGGAAATAAGCCGTAGTCAAGTTACAAAGATGATTAAATCTAATGAGGTTTTAGTTAATGGTAAAAAAGTAAAACCTGGATTTATTCTTAAGGAAAATGATGTAGTTACAGTTAATCATGTCAATATAGATGAATTAAAACCTGAAAAAATGAAATTAGATATAGTTTATGAAGATGATGATGTCATAGTAGTCAATAAAGCTAATGGTGTTGTTGTTCATCCAGGTGCGGGAAATCATAGTGGCACTTTAGTAAATGGTCTTTTGTATCATACTAAATTAAGTGATTTAAATGGAGATGTAAGACCAGGAATTGTTCATAGAATAGATGCTTATACGACTGGTTTACTTATGATTGCTAAAAACAATAAAGCTCACGAATTTTTAGCAAAGCAGCTTGCTGAAAAGAAAACATACAGAAAATATGTCGCACTTGTTTGGGGTGTGATTAAAAGTGATTCTGGAGAAATAGATGCCCCCATAGGTAGGAGTAAAACTGACCGAAAGAAAATGTCTGTTTGTATAGATGGAAAAAAAGCTATTACTCATTTTAAGGTTTTAAAAAGATATGATAAGGCAACATTAATTGAGCTTAAGTTGGAAACAGGAAGAACTCATCAAATTAGAGTACATATGAATTATATTGGTCATCCAATAGTTAATGATCCTGTTTATGGTAATAGAAAATTATTTGATAATACAGGCCAGTGTTTACATGCTAAAGAACTCGGGTTTGTTCATCCTAAAACTTTAAAATATATGCATTTTGATAGTGAACTTCCAGAGTGTTTTGTAAATATTTTAAAAAAATTTGAGTAGGTGATGATATGAACGAAATAGTTATTGATAAAAAAGAAGAACTTGTTATGAAGCTTCTGCACTATTTTATTACTGAAAGAGGTTATAATCCAGTAATTATTAGAGGTGTAAAAGATGAAATATGGCTTGAGAACTTGGAAGATGATTATAAAATAATTCGAATTGTTTCTGGTTATATTCATAATAATGAACAGTTTAAATTTGATATTTTTAAAACTAAAAGTTTACTTAAAAATATTAAAAGAAAAACTTTATCTTTTAAAATAAATGCTCTTAGTATATTTGTAAATTTAGGAGATAATGTCGATATATCACAGTTTGAAGATACTCCTAATATTAAATTTGCTAATATTCACGATGCTGATGATTTAAATAAATATAGATTTGTTACATCGGTTTTTCCAGATATAACTAATGATATGGATTTCAAAGAAAAAGGATTAGAATTATTTATGAAAATAACTAGTGATATAAATAAGAAAAACGAAGGCGATGCAGTTAAGAACGAAGATGTTTTTAGACCTAAAAAGCCTGTAGTTACTTATGCTTTAATTATTATAAATGTTTTAGTTTTTATTTTAAGTTTATTTAATGATAGTATTTTGCAAATGTTTGCGGTAAATAGAACTTATATTACAGTATTTGACCAATATTATAGATTACTTACTGGTATATTTTTACATGCTAATTTATTACATTTACTTTTTAACATGTATGCTTTATATGTAATTGGTATGCAGCTTGAAAGCTTTTTAGGAAAATGGAAATATTTGATTGTTTATTTGCTTTCAGGTTTAGGCGGCTCTATGCTTTCAATATTCTTTAGTAATAATTTTAGTGTAGGTGCATCAGGAGCTATATTTGGTTTGATGGGGGCATTGCTTTATTTTGGATATCATTATAGAGTATATTTGGATAGTGTTATTAAATCACAAATAATACCACTTATTATTATAAATTTATTTATAGGTTTTATGGGAAGTGGTATTGATAATTGGGCACATATTGGTGGTTTAGTAGGTGGTATTTTATCATGTATGGCTGTTGGTGTTAAATATAAATCTACTAAATTTGAAATGATTAATGGAGCTATCATGTATTTGATTTTTATTGGTTTTATAGGATATATGGTATTTGTTAGAGGAATTTAAAGCTTTATGGTTAGTTTAAATGTATTTAATATTATGATTTTTTCATAATATTTTTTTTGCATTTAAAAGGAAATCTAATAAAAAAATCGTATGTTATGTATAGGAGGTACTTATATGGCTTTTTATAATGAAATAAAAGAAGCATTAGTAAAAAATGAAGTTTATAAAAAGGTTAAAGATTACTTTAAAAATAAAATTAGGAGATAGATATAACTATATAGATTTCTTACTATTTAATTATATTTATAACTGTTTTGTAGTAATAAAACTAAAAATAACTGAATTAAAAGCTGAATACATTGGACAAATTACCAAATATATAAATTATGTAGATAAAAATATCAAAAAAATATCTCACGAGGATACTGTGGGTGTAATTATATGTAAAAAAGATAATAAATATGTAATGGAGTATTGCACCAACCCAAATATTTTTATGTCAACTTATCAGACGATATAGAAAGAACATTTTCTTTCAATTAAAAAGAGACAATTATTCTAATCTCTTTGTATATTGTTTACCTTTTTCTAATTCGTTTTTTTTATTTTGTGGTAATTCGTAAACCATAGCTTGGTGATTTTCTTTGGATAGTTTCAATTTAGATGTTTTTTCATCTGTTTTAGATAATTCTTTTTCATCTGTTTTGGATAACTCTTTTTCTTCTACACTATGAACTTCTTTTTTATTTTCAACTTGTTTTTTATATTCTTCTATATACTGTTTGATATTGATAACTTGAAGTGGGATTGTGCCTAAGCTTAAAACAGTAGATATGGCGAGTAGACTTTCATTTGTTATACCCATAAAATTTAAATCTTGAATAGCTAAAGATAGATAACCTAATATTAAAGCGGTAGATAAAGGCCAAATTTTAATTTTACCTAATAAATTGCTTTTAGGGTTTCCACCTTTGGATAATAATTTTGTATTTATTAAAGCAATTGTTCCTTCTAAAGCTCCATTGATAGCAAAAAGAGGTATTGCTGGTAAGATTCCAATGATTAAAGATAAAGAAAATATTTTATCAGAAACAGCATCTAACATTGCACCTTCTTTAGTTTCTTCTTTAGCAATTATTCTAGCAGCTTTACCATCTAAAAAATCTGAAATAGCTAAAAAACTAACTGTTCCGAATAAAATAGGTAAAGATGTACCTGTATAAGTCATAATAGGTATAGCAACTCCACCAATTACTCTTGAAAATGAAAGCCAGTTTGGTATCAATGATAATTTATTATCAGGATTAAATAATCCTTTTGTAAATTTTTTTGTAGCATCTTTAATTGCATTCATTGTATCACTCCAATTTGTTTAATATTTTATCATAAGATTATATTTATGTAAAATATTTTACACATCATATTATTATTTTTTAAATTTTCTTGACTTAAATTTTGTTTTATTTTATGATGGGGGTGCAAGAAGGTTATGGATAAGTATTTTTAAGTAACTAATTATAAATGATGTTAAGAGTAAAAAAATATTTTTGTAGTATAAATTTTGCTTTTTGTTTAGGATTTAGACTTTTTACTTTCTTGCAAAATTGTTGGTCGCTTTTTTTCTTATTAAGTATATTGATTTTATAAGTATACTATTTTAAAGCCATAAATTAATTTATGGTTTTTTTGTCAAATATTGTCTAGTTATGATAGTGTACCCATATACAATATATTTATTATTTGATATAATATTTATAGGATAATTAGGAGGGCATAATGATGAAAAAAGGATTGAAATTATTAATTTTATTTGGTTTTTTTATTTTTTTACCTTTTATTAAAGTAGAAGCTGCTTCAACTTATACAGTTGAGATGGTTGCGAATCAAACTGGTAATAAAGTTATTGGTAAATATAATAGTTATAGTGCGGCTTTGAATGTTATGAATGCCCAAAGTTCTAATGCCAATAGTGTTGCTACTATATATAGAGATGGTGTTCCTGTCGATAGCAAGTATGGTATATTTAAATTTAAGCCAGGTAGTACTTATAATTTATATGAAAGTGCGACCGGAAAAGCGTATACCTATGTTCATGGCTCTTATGGTACTGATGCGGCTTTATTAGGATATAGTGAAAATGGTAGAGTTAAAGTTATGATTAGTGGTTATACTGGTTGGACCGAGATAAACAATGGTGTAGTAACTCCTATTTCTTTAATGGGTATTAATGGAAATATGATTAATGTTCCTGGTGGACTTGGAATTAGAATTAGAAAAACTCCATCTTTAAAAGGAACGGTTATTACACAAGTTGGAACAACTTCTAATTTTAGTTATACGGAAACTAGAAATGCAGATGGTTATACTTGGTATAAAATTAGTTATAATGGTAGTGAGGCTTGGATAGCTAAAACAGATAGTGTGACTGTTTTAACAGGTACTAATGGTCTTGGAACATATTATAATCATTATGGTCCTACTGGTAATTTAATACATCATTTTACTTATTATAATGGTAAGGGTTATGGAGATACATTTACTAATTTAGGTACAGCTCCTTCATTTTTAACTAAGGATGTTAGGTATTATAGTTTTGATGGTATTTATTTTTATTCTAATTTGACAAGTATGCTTGATGATTATAGAAGTGGTGGTTATAAAAGAAGTATCAATTATAATAGTCCATATTATTCATATTATTTATATTTACCTAGTCATTCAGTGACTGGTTATACAGCTGAAGATTTAGATAGAATTATTGCAAATAAAGGTTATAATGCATCTACTTCTAAAATGTATGGTACAGGTAAATATTTTAAAGAAGCTGAAGCTACTTATGGTCAAAATGCTTTAATGATGTTTAGTACAGCTATGAATGAGAGTGCGAATGGTACGAGTAAGATTGCTATGGATAAAAATAATTTATTTGGCTATGGAGCTTCTGATAGTAATCCTTATGATGGTGCTTATACATATGCAAATCCTAGAGAATCTATTATGGATTATGCTAAAAGGACAGGTGGTAGTTATTCTTTAGTGACTGGTGCATATTATTATGGTGGTCATTATGGTAATAAATCAAGTGGTAGAAATGTTAAATATGCTTCTGATCCTTACTGGGGAGAAAAACAAGCTAGTAACTCATTTTTAAGCGATTTGGATTATGGTGGTAAAGATTTTAATTCAAGTACTATTGGAGTTACTAATAAAGATTTTGCTAATGTATGGGTTTTTGATAAACCTGAAAGAAGCGATGCGGCACATAGATATAGTTTAAAAAATCCTAATACTAACGCTTTAGTTTATGATGTTTCAGTAAATGTTGTAGATAAAGTATTGGGAGCCAATAATGAATGGTTTTATAAAGTATATACTGATTTACCAACTAGTGACAATCTTTTATATGGTTATGTTTTAGCTAATGAAGTTAATGTTTCTAATAATCAACCAGTAATTACTGCTTCTGATAAAACAATTAAAGAAGGAGATACATTTAATCCATTAGAAGGTGTTACAGCATCTGACACCGAAAATGGTAATTTGACTAATAAAATTACATATGAAAGTAATGTAAATCCTAATGAAGAAGGTACATATAAAGTTACTTATACGGTTGTAGATAATAGTAATTTTCATGCTAGTAAAACAATTACTGTTAAGGTTATTTCAGCTGAAATGCCAATAATTAATGCTTCTGATAGAGAAATTAAACAGTTTGAAGAATTTGATTATATGGATGGTGTAAGTGCGAAAGCTTACGATGGAACTGATTTAACTAATAAAGTTACTTATGAAGGAACAGTAAATACTGATGTTGCTGATACATATGAGGTTACTTATAAAGTTAAAGATTCTAAAGGCAAAGTAGTAAGTAAAACAATTAAGGTTACTGTTATTCCTAATGAAAAACCAGTTATAAATGTTTTAGATAAAGAAATATATTTAAATAGTGAATTTGATCCATTAGAAGGTGTTACAGCATATGATGCAGAAGATGGAGAAATTAAAGATATTGAATATAAAGGTGAAGTAAAAACTGATGAAGTAGGGGACTATAAAATAACTTATACAGTTACTGATAAAAATGGTCAAAAAACAGAAAAAACTATAACAGTAAAAGTTATTGTAAATCAGCTTCCAGTGATTAATGCTTATGATAAAACTATAACTATTAATACTGAATTTGATCCATTAGAAGGCGTTAGTGCATATGATACGGAAGATGGAACTATTACTGATATTAGAGTGTTGAAAAATGATGTTAAAATTGATACTTTAGGTAAATATGAGGTAACATATGAAGTTACTGATTCATATGATCAAACTGTTACTAAAACTATTATGGTTACAGTTAGTGAGAAAGTATTAGTTGAAAAAAGTGCTAATTTCTATTTTGATTATTTAAAAAATGTTAATGGAGAATTGCAATTAAAAGGTTATAATACAATTAATGGTATAAATAATAATTTGCAAGAAGATATTAAATATGAAATAGAGTTTGTTAATACTGATACTGGCAGAGTTTTTGTTCAAAATGCTGAACGTATTATTAATAACTCTGAAATATCTAGACCAGCTTTTGGTTCAGATGCTAAAGATTATCAATATTCTTGGTTTAAATTAAACATTGATTTAAAGAATTTGCCAGATGGCAATTATAATATGAATATTGTTTCAAAAAGTAATGATTTTTATTCAAAATCTGTTATCAGTAATAAATTATTTAAAGAGCAAATTACGGGTTTTGATGGTGATAAGCACGTTATTATTAGTAATGATTATAGTAATTTAAATGCTCCGGTAGAATTAATGATTAGAACTAATAAACTTGCAGAGAAATCTGCAGGATACACTTATAATCAATTTGACCAATATAGAATATTTGAATTTAATGATAATGGTACGTTACATTTGTTTGGTACATCTTATTCTTATGGTGGAGATTATAATAGTAATGCTGATATAAAACGTTATATTATATTTGAAAATATGGAAAACTATAAGACTTATAAAAAAGAGTTGGGTAGTACAACAGAAGGCTTATATAATGTTGCATTACCTGTTTCAGATGGCTTGAGCAAGGATAGAGCTTGGTATAACGCTAATATAGATGTTTCTGATATACCTGTTGGAAATTATATTATTTATGTGTCTACAGAAGCTAATGTAAGTGATGTTGCAGAATTTAAAGAAATGTTAAATCGTTCTTTAAGTAGTGTTACGAAGCAAATAAATGGAAAAAAATATTCATTTAATGTTAATTTGAATAATGGAAATCGAATTGAAATGTATGTTAAATAAAAAATATATCGTAATGAAGGCGATATATTTTTTTGAAGTGTTAATTTGTATATGAAAATAGTAAGATACAATTGTTATCTTACTATTATATATATGATATATGTATCACAATAATTGAGATATTTGCCATCATATTTTTCTGTAGTTTCTATGGTTATCGAACCTGTAGTGCCATATCCAGGATTAGCTTTTTTAAATTGAAACTTTATTCCTGGGTTTTGATTTTGAATTAATTTTTTTGTATTTTCGAAAGAATCACTTGCATTTAACCATACTTGCTTTGTCTTAGTTTTGTCACATTGATTTGCATTAGAATTTCCACCTGTGTTTCCTCCAGAAGAACTAGAATTATTTGAAGAACTATTAGATGGTCTAGAAGATGAACTAGAGGTAGATGTTTTATTATTTGTTTTTTTATTAGTTGCTAGTGTAATTACAATAGTATCTCCTTTAGATATTTCAGTTCCTGCATTTATATTTTGTGCGATAACTGTTCCTTTTGTTTTAGTACTATATGATTCGGTAAATGAACAATTAATACCTAAATTATCACATTCTTTTTGAACTTCTGATTTGCTTTTTCCAATAAAGTTTGGTACTTTTACGGCTATTCCTTTAGAAACATATACTGTAATTGTTTCTTCTAAATTGATATTTTTTCCTTCTTCTATAGATGTTTTAATTATTTTATCTTTTTCTATTTCTTCATTAAATTCTTCTTTTATTTCATATTTTATTCCATTGGTATCAGCCCATGATTTGAAATCATTGATATTATCGAATTTTTTCATTACAAGTGGTCCTTTTGAAAAGATTATATCAACTGTAGTTCCTTCTTCGATGATATCTCCTTCTTTGTAATTACTTTCGATAACTCTACCTGATTTAATATTGTTATCATATCTATCTTTATAGTTTATTTGTATATTGTTTTCAACCATCCATTTTGTAATATAAGACATTGTTTTATTTTTTAGGTTAGGTACTTTAATTTCTTTTCCTTTTGAAATAGTTAAAGTAATTTTTTCATCAGGTTTTACTGTAGTACCTTCTTTTATTGATGATGTGATAACATTACCTTTTTTAATGGTGTTTGAAAAATCATATTTTAACTCATATAGTATACCGTTTCTTCCTAAATATACTTCGGCCTGTAATAAACTTTCATTTTTTAAATCTTTTAATTTAATTGGTTTTAAACTATTTTTGTCTCCTAAAGATACATTAAATATTAAAGCTGTGTTTCTTTTTATATTTCCAGTATTACTTTGAGATATTACTGTATCTTTTTTTATATTTAAATTTTCTTCAAAATTAATAGCAACACTATTTAAAAAATTATTATCTATAAATTTTAATACATCATCGACATTCCAACTAGTCATATCAGTTAAAATTACATCTTTGTTATAATCTGGTCCATTTGAAACTGTGAAATCTACTTTTTTAATATTTTTAGTTAATGTTTCTGGCTTTTTACTTTGACTTATTATGCTATATTTTTCTTCAGTATCACTATATTCAAAATTTTGCTCGCTCTTTATATTATTTTCTTCAGTCCAATTAATAGCTTTAGTTAAATTTTTACTTTCAAAGTCTGGTAAAAAATTTTGAGTAGGTAATTTGATAACTTTTGTCATATATAGACCATTAAAAGTAATTGTAATTAATACTAATAAAGATGTAGTGACAGTTGCAAAAGATTTGTTTTTAAAAAAAGATTTTTTAAAACTTACTAAAAATGATGTTACAATAAATAAAATTAAAAAGGCATTTATTATTTGATATATTTGATTTATTTGGTTAGCTGAATCTAATATTAAGAAAATAAATAAAAATATAGCTGCAACATAAGTGATTGATAAAAATATGTTTGCTGCTTTTGGTTTTTTTATATCATTTGTATTATTTTCTTTTTTTATTTTTTTTGGTTTTTTAATATCATCATCAAATAATATATTTTTTATTTCTTTTCTTCTTTCTTCTAGTTCTTTTTCTCTTTTTATTTGCATTTCTTCTATTTTTTTTCTTTCTGTTCTAGAAGTATATGACATATTTTTATTTTCCATATCTATCACCTATAATAATTATACATTATTTAGATAATTATTGGTATATTTCATATTTTATTTAACTTATACTTTACAGGATTTTACTTGTTATATTTAACCTTATATGAAAAAAGATTTTATAAAGTGCAATAGCAATTTATAGAATCTTTTTATTATTTTTGAAAATTTTTAATTAATTTTATAGTTTTATTTTTATAATCTTGGCTTGTTAATGGATTATGCAATTTAGAATTAATAGTTTCAATTTTAACGTTATCTTTTCTTTTAGCTAAATTTTCTAGATATTCTTTTGGTATAAAAGTATCATCCTTTGAGTATATGATTAATACTGGAATATCTACTTTTTCTATAGCTAAAGTCGCCCATGGTTTTGTCCTATTAAAGACAATTAATGATCTAACTTTGTCACTGTTTAATTTTGTTTCTTTTTCTCCATACTGTCTTTGGAAAGTAGGGTGGATATTAGCTTCTTCCATTTTTCTTTTTTCTTTAGTAGAATATTCTCCAAACTCTGGAGATATTAAAACTAAACTTTTTATTTTTTTAGATTGTTCGGCTGCAAGAACGCCTAGATTACAGCCCATAGAATGGCATATTAGATTAATATCTTGCATAGTTGGATTAGCTCTTATAATTTTTTCATCAACTTCAGCTTGTATAGCATTTTTGGATAAAGCAGCTAAGTTAGAATAACTATCAAAAACGTTTGTAAAACTTAAGCCATTATCATTAAAACTATCTCTTATTTCACTTAATTCTTGATTATCAGTTGATAATCCTTTTAAATATAAATTATACATTTTCATCATCCTTTCAGGTTATACCATTATAGCACAAATATATGAAAAAAATTAAAATACTTAAATTATTTGAAGAAAAAATGTAAAATATGGTACAATTAAATAGAAAAGTTAAAAATATTTTATATTGTTAGTGTTGATTTGAAAGGAAATGATTTAAATATGCCTGTAAAAGAAAAAACAAGAGTAGAATATTGTGATGCATTAAGAGCAATTTCAATTATTGCAGTTATAATGATTCATGTAATAAGTAGTTTTAGAGAACTTTATGTTGTAAATAATCATTTTAATTATATTTTGTTTACAACATTACGTAGTTTAACTAGTTTTGCAGTACCTATGTTTTTTATGCTTACAGGAATATTTTTAATAAAAAGTAAAAAGCAATATAGTTATATTTATTTTGTTAAAAAACTACTAAAAAAATTTATTTTACCATTACTAATTGTTTCAATTATTTATTATTTATACGATTGTATTACTTCTATAAGTGTATCGTTTTCTATAAAAGAATTTATTATAAATTTATATAGTAATAATATTAAATATCATTTATGGTATATGTATAGTATAATCTTAATATATTTTTTAATTCCATTTATTAGATTAGGTATTAAAGGTTTTAAACAAGAAGAATTAAAAAAATTAATTTCAGTTTTATTTCTATTAACTTCTATACCAGCAACTATTAATCAATTTTTAATGTACTTTGGTTTAAAAACTTTAGATGCAATTTCTTATCCTATTTTTTTCTCTTCAATAAATTATTTATTATTTGGATATTATTTATATAAATATAATATAAAAAAGGAGACTAAAAAAATTTTTTATGTTTTAGGTATTATTTCTCCTATATTAATGTCTATTTTGGATGGTGTTTTAATTAGGGGATATTGCTGGGAACCTTTTTTTAGGCCTGAAACAATTTTTCCATTTTTTATGGCAGGTGCTTTATTGATTTTATTTAAAGAAAATTATAACAAATTTCATATAAGTAGAAAAACAAAGAACTTTTTATATTTTGCTTCTTCTAATTCTTTATATATATATTTATTACATGTTTTGGTATTAGAAATTTCAAGAAAAGTACTTTATCATTTTGTTACTCCATCTAATTTAATTCAAAATATATTAATGTGTTTAAGTTTATTTATACTCACATGCATAATAACTTTTGTTTTGATTTATATTTTAAATAAATTTATTTATAGGTTTATAAAAAGAGGTGAAAAAAATGAAAAAAATATCATTAGTTGTACCGTGTTATAATGAACAAGAAGTAATTAAATTATTTTATAATGAAATTCAAAAGATAAAAAAGGATTTTGAGAATGTTTCTTTTGAAATTATTTTCGTTAATGATGGGTCTAAAGATAAAACACTAGATTTAATGAGAGAACTTTCTAAAAACGATGATGTAAGATATATTTCTTTTTCTAGGAATTTTGGTAAAGAAGCAGCTATGTATGCAGGATTAGAAGCTTCTTTAGGAGATTATGTAGCTATAATGGATGCGGACCTGCAAGATCCTCCAGCTTTATTAAAAGAGATGTATGAAATATTAAAGTCTAAAGAATATGATAGTGTGGCAACAAGAAGAGTTACTAGAAAAGGGGAGCCAGTAATTAGAAGTTTTTTTGCAAGACTTTACTATAAAATTATTAATAAAATTTCTAAAACAGAAATTGTCGATGGTGCTAGAGATTTTAGATTAATGACAAGACAAATGGTAAATTCTGTTTTATCTTTAAAAGAATATAATAGATTTTCTAAAGGAATTTTTTCTTGGGTAGGGTATAAAACAAAATGGCTCGAGTATGAAAATGTAGAAAGAGTGGCAGGAGAGACTAAATGGTCTTTTTGGAAATTGTTTTTATACTCATTGGATAGTATTGTGGCTTTTTCTACTGTACCACTTTCTATAGCTTCAGTTATGGGAATATTATTTTGTTTTGTATCTTTCATAATAATTATTTTTATAATTGTTAGAACTTTAATGTTTGGTGACCCTACAAGTGGCTGGCCTAGTATGGTTTGTATTATGTTTTTTATAGGTGGGGTTCAGCTTTTGTGTTTAGGGGTTATGGGACAATATTTATCAAAAACATATTTAGAGGTTAAAAAAAGACCAATTTATATTGTGTCTGAAACTGAGAAAGATAGGACTGATCAAAATGAAAAAATATATTAAATTGTTACGTATAAATCATTATATAAAAAATTTTTTGATTTTCCTTCCACTTATTTTTAGTGGCAATTTCTTTAACACAAATTTATTTATAATCACAATTGTTGAATTTGTATCTTTTTCATTAGTGGCATCATCCGTTTATGTTTTTAATGATATCCAAGATGTTGATAAAGATAGACTGCACCCTGTTAAAAAAAGTAGACCTATTGCTAGTGGAGAAATCAGTTTAAAAAAAGCATATTTTGTTTTTATTATATTGTTGATATTAAGTTTAATTTTGCAAATAATTTTATATAAAAATGCACAATTCCAATTTCAGACTCTTTTAGTAACTACTTCATGTTTACTTTTATATTTGTTTATAAATATAATTTATAGCATATGGGCAAAGCATATACCTATTTTTGATATAGTTATTTTAGCTTTAGGCTTTATAATTAGAGTTTATTATGGTGGTTATGCAATATCAATTCCTATTTCTAATTGGCTTTATTTAACTATATTATCATTTTCATTTTACTTAGTTATTGGGAAGCGTAGAGGAGAATATATTAAAAGCGTGGAAACGAGACCTGTTTTAAAACATTATAGTAAAGAATTTTTAGATAAGTTAATGTATGTATTTTTATCTTTAACTCTTGTATTTTATTCTTTGTGGTGTGTTTTAGGTGTTGATAAAGCGATTAGTGATTCAATTTTGTTTAGTATTATAATTGTTATATTTATTGTTTTAAAATATAGTTTAATTGTGGAAGGTGATTCTTTAGCTGATCCTGTAGATGTGTTAACTCATGATAAAACTTTAATGTTTGGTTTGCTTGTTTATATATTATATGTTGGAGGGGTTTTATATGCATAAAATATTTGTATATAATTTTGATGGTACTATATATAAAGGAAATAGTAGTGTTGATTTTCTTTTGTTTTATTTAAAAAGAAGATTTAAAAATATAATATATTTACCTTTAATATTATTCTTTTCTTTGCTTTATGTGCTGAAAATCATAAGTGCTGAAAAATATAAAGAGAAAACCTTTTCTTGTTTAAAGAAAGAAAAAAATATTAAGAAAATTGTTAATGAATTTTGGGAAAGATATAATAAAAAAATTAATACATTCATTTTAAATGATTTTTATGATGAAAAAAAAGACATATATGTTGTAAGTTCATCATTTGATTTTATAATTGATGAATACTTTAAAAATTTTTCAAATATTACTTTAATTTGTACAAAATATGATATAAAAGCAAAACGAATTATTGGGAAAGTGTGCCAAGGTAAAGAAAAATTAAAAAAATTGGTGGCATTAAATGAGAAAAATAACATTGAAGAGTTTTATTCTAATTCGTTGAATGATATAAATATAATCCAAAAATCAAAAAAAGCTTTTTGGATTAAGGAAAACAAAAAACATTTGTGGACTAATAAAGATATTTACGATAAAAAAAATAAAAAGGTAGCATTTATTTTGTTTTTGTTGTTTTTTATTTTTTATTTAATTATTGGTATATTTGTATCTTATAGCTATGATTTTAAAGATAACTATAATTTGCTATTTGATTCTGATACTTCTAGAGTCATTGGCGATTTTTCAAATATTCTTGGTAATCATTATCGTATTAGAGTTCATCCATTGTATATTATTTTAGTTCAACCAATCATTTTACTTTTAAATGGAGTTACTATGGATAGTATGTTATCATTGATAATTTTTTCTTCATTTGTTACAGCTACTTCTGTTGGAATTTTATATTTAATTGGATCAATGTTTACTGATAATTCCAAGATTAAAATAATTGTTAGTTTATTTTTTGGCTTTGCTTTTACTAACTTTATTTTTACAATTGGAATTGAAGTTTATAATATAGCAATGTTGTTTTTGATGTTGTTATGGTATCATACAATAAAACTTTTTAAAAAAGAAGTAATTACTAAAAAAGATAATTTGATTTTACTTTTATTGGGTGTATCTTCTATTGCTTTTACTGTAACAAATTATTTTATATTTTTAATTATTTCATTGATTTTATTATTATCCAAAAAAATCAAATTTACTAAATTATTAAAAATAAATGTTTTAGTAATTGTTTTAACTGTTATTTTGTCTTTTTTTCAAAATATTGTATGGAACAATACAACTATAATATATGAATTTAATGACAATTTTTCTGAAGAACAAAATTACATTAATTTTGATTTAAATTTTAATAAAGTAAAAGAAGTAATAAAGAATGGTTATATGAATTCACTGGTTTCTTCAGATATTACTCTAGAATATCATAAAAATGATGGTAACGTATTAACCTTTGGTAAAACAAGTGTAATAACAATTGTTGTATTTTGTATTTTATATGGTATTATCTTGTATTTTTTAATTAAAAACTTTAAAAAAAATATTTGGCTTAATATAGGGATTATTTTATCTCTATGCTTTAATACATGTTTGCACTTATTTTATGGAACTAATACCTTTTTATACTCTTGTCATTTTCTATATTTGCCATTTCTTTTATTTTTTATCAATTATAATGATTTTAAGGGTAAAAAAATTCAAACAATTTTATTTTCAGTATTAATAATAATTTTTGCATGTGAATTTATAATAAATTTATATCATTTAAAGGATGTAATATCATATGTTGGAAGTCTTTTGCCTCATAATTATTTTAGAATTAACTTAAATTCTTTTGAATTATTAATTTTGATTTTTATGTTAGTTTTAATTGGTGTTATTCTTATTTATTTAATTTATAAAAATATTAGGAAAATAAAGAAAGATAATCTTTTTTACCCAATTTTAGCTTGTGTTACGTGCTTAATGCTATTGCAATGTATTTTTATTGCTATTCAAACAGCACCACATTATGGAAAATTTCTTGGTATAACACTAAGCAAGGTAAATGAGTAGGAGAGTATTATGAGTACTAAAAATATAGATAAAAACTTAGAAACGAATTTTAAACAGGAATATAATTCATATCTAAATTATTTAAAAGAATATAATGATTTTGCAGGTAATTATCCAGTTGAATTTGTAGATATTGGTGAGAGTGATTATTATTTTTTTGGAATGGGCAATAGAAAAAAGCTTTTATATAAAGACGGTGAGATTATTGATATATTCAATAATAAAATTTTGTTTAAATGGAATGTTAAAGATTATTTAATTATTCCAAATGAATATAGTGTTATATTATATACTAAAAATGGTAAAAACATAAAAATTTATGAAGATAAACATGGCGTATTTATCGAGGAGAATGGAGAAAAAAGAATCATAGAAGGGACTGACTTTTATATTAATTTAGCAGATTTTAAAAATCAAAAATATCAAAATATGAAGAAAGTTTTATATAATGAAATCTTATTCAATATTAAAGATTCAACACCTTATCCAAATATATTAGTTTATGAAAAAGCCTGGTATAGAGATGGTGCGATGGTTGCTATGGTGTTAAAACATACAGATAATGTAGAGCTAATAGAGGAATGGATTTCATCAATTAATTCTATTTATGATATGCAAAATGATGGCACAAAAGAACCAGATAATTTAGGAGAATTATTATATATTATTTCTGTATCTGAAAACTCACATAAAGATTTAATTCAAAAGATTATAATTGAAGCTGAGAAAATTGCCGACAATAATGCTGATGGTTATTATTTAGAAGGAATGACCGATGGAGCCTCACATCCAATATATCAAACCAAATGGTATAATTTTGGGTTAAAATCTCTAAACGTTAAAAATAGCTTAAGCATTGTTGATAACAAAGATAATTACGATGCTCTTACTTGGTGGAATGGTAAAAATTCTAATACTTATTTTCCAGAATTACTTTCTGCAAATTATCCTTATTTATCTTTGGCACAATATCATAAATCAGGAAAAGGGAAAATTTATTTAAATAAAAATATATATCCACTTTCATATGAAAAACAAGGTAGTGAAGCAAATTATGAAAAAATGGAAATTTTAAACAATTATTATGTAACTAATAAAATATCTCCATTACATACGTGGAGTGCTTCGGAAATGTTGTTGTTTTTGTTAGATGAAACTGGTAATTTTAGGGAATAATTACTTGTATATATTTGGCATTTTTGTTATACTAAAATCGAAAAGAGAAACATATTTAGATTTATTTTAATATTAAGGAGAGAATTTTATGAGTGAAAAATTAAAGAATCTATTTAATACAAAAATTTCATCAAAAACTTTGTATAAAATTGCTTTAGTATTATTTATTATCACATTAATACCAATGTTAGTTATTTCTTTTTACAATTTTCCTAGTGCAGATGATTATGGTTATGCAGTTAATATTCATAATGCATGGATGAATGGTGATATTTTAGGTATGATAGGAGCAGTTTTTAATACAGTTTTATATTTTTATTTTAATTGGCAAGGAACATTTACAGCTATTTCAATTATGTCTTTGCAGCCATCTATTTTTGGAGTAGAATTTTATTTTATTTCAACATTTGTTTTACTTGGTTTCTTTATTTGGGGAACGTTTACTTTATGTAAAACCGTTTGCAATGATTTTTTACAATTAGATAAATATATTTATAAGATAATTGCTATTTTAATTTCAACCATTTGTATTCAAAGAATACCTTCATTGGTAGAAGGATTTTATTGGTGGAATGGTTCAATATATTACACATTTTTCTTTTCATTAACCTTGTTTCAAATAAGTCATATTTTAAAATATTTTAAATATGGAAAGAAAAAAAATTATATAGCAGCAATTTTACTTACATTTATGCTTGGCGGCAGTAACCTTGTTACCGCTTCAAATCAAGTGATTGTAATGACCATATTATTAATAGGATTATTTATAAAAAAACATCCAAAAAGATTTCCTATGCTTGGAATTAACTTAGTTTTATATATAACAGCAGCTTTAAATATGTTGGCTCCTGGTAATGCTCTTAGACAAGCTGCAAATAATAAATCAGATTTAATTACAGCAATTATAGATTCTGTTGAAGCGTTTACCCAAAATATTACTACTTGGTGGGATATATACACTGTATTTTATGTTTTAGCAATTATTCTTCTTTTATATAAATCGTATGAGAAAACAAATTTTTCTTTTAAATATCCATTTTTAGTGACTATATTTATATTTGGAATTTTATCAGCTCTTTATACTCCTCCATTATATGCGATGTCTTCAACTGGGCCTGGGCGTTTATTAAACATTGTTTATTATATTCATATTTGGGGATTAATTATTTTAATGTATTATTGGATAGGATATTTTAGAACAAAAATCATATCTAATAAATCGATGAAACAAGCAGATAAAATTTTTGTTAAAAAAATTTATGAAAATTGTTTTATTTTCTTAATTGGATTTGGTCTTATAAATTTAATGCTTATTATAGGATATCGTGGTAATCTTTCATCATATATTACATTTAAATCTTTGGTAAATGGTGAGGCTGCTACTTATAAAAAAGATATGTTAGAGAGATATGATTTGTATGAAAACCCAGACACTGATGTTGTTAAAGCAAAACCTTTATCAGTAAGACCACGTGCTCTTTATTTTCAAGATATTACACCAGATAAACACAATTGGATTAATAAAGATATAAGTAAATATTTTCATAAAAAATATATTTATATAGAATTAGAGGGATAAATATGAAAACGTTATTTATTGTAGTTCCTTGTTATAATGAGGAAGAAGTTTTGGATGAAACCACGAAAAGACTAAATGATAAATTAAATAATTTAATAAAAATGAAAAAAATTAGTTCTCAAAGTAAAGTATTATATGTGAATGATGGTTCTAAAGATAAAACCTGGGAATTAATTAAAGTTATTCATAATAATAATTCTATGTTTTGGGGCCTCTCTTTATCACGTAATAGGGGGCATCAAAATGCTTTGTTGGCTGGATTAATGACTGCAAAAGAATATGCGGATATTATTATCAGTATGGATGCAGATTTACAAGATGATATTAATGCAATTGATGAGATGATTGAAAAGTATAATGAGGGATCAGAAATCGTTTATGGAGTTAGAAATAGTAGAAAAAAGGATACTTGGTTTAAAAGAAATACTGCTCTTGCATATTATAGATTTTTAAAATTTATGGGAGTTGATATTGTTTATAATCATGCTGATTATAGATTAACTTCTAAAAGAGTTTTAAACGAATTAGAAAAATATGGTGAAGTTAATTTGTTTTTAAGAGGTATTTTCCCTTTGATAGGTTTTAAACATGATGTTGTTTATTATGAAAGACATGAGCGTTTTGCTGGTAAATCAAAATATCCTTTAAAAAAAATGTTACATTTTGCTTGGGATGGTATAACTTCATTTAGTATAAAACCAATTAAGATGGTATTGAGTATAGGTATAATAATTTTTGTTGTTAGTTTGTTTGTAATGGTTTATTCTTTAATAGTTAAATTGTTAGGATTTACTGTATCTGGTTGGACATTTATTGTATGTTCAATATGGCTTTTGGCAGGTGTTCAGATGTTATCAATAGGATTAATTGGAGAATATGTTGGAAAAATATATAGTGAGACGAAACATAGACCTCGTTATATTATAGATGAAACATTAAAAGAAAATCAAAATAAAAGTAAATAGTTTATTTGCTTTTATTTTTGTATGTATGTTATAATGAATAAGACAGAATATTACAATTTTTGAAAGGTGGATAATAATGGGTTTTGATTATATTGTAGTGGGTGTAGGCTTTGCTGGAGCTACTATTGCAGAAAGAATTGCTAATGTTTTAAATAAAAAAGTATTAGTTATTGATAAAAGAGATACAATTGGTGGAAATATGTATGATTATACTGATGAAAATGGCATATTAGTTCATAAATATGGACCACATTTATTTCATACAAATTTAGAAAATGTTTATAATTATTTAAAAAAATTTGGTGAATGGTTCTTTTATGAACATAGAGTTTTAGGAAAAGTAAATGGAAAAATTGTTCCAATTCCATTTAATATTACTTCAATTGAAAAAAGCTTCGATAAAGAAAAAGCTAATAAATTAATAAATATTTTAGAAAAAGAGTTTGGTAAAGAAAAGAAAATACCAATATTAGAATTAAGAAAATATCCAGATAAAGATATTAATGAGCTTGCTGAGTATATATATGAAAATGTGTTTTTATATTATACTATGAAGCAATGGGGACAAACACCAGATGAAATAGACCCTAATGTTACAAATAGAGTTCCTGTATTTGTTTCTGAAGATGATAGATATTTTCAAGATAAATATCAGTTTATGCCGAAAGGTGGATATACTAAGATATTTGAAAATATGTTAAATAGTAATAATATAGAGATTAGATTAAATACAGATTCAAAGGATGTTTTAAAGGTTAAAGATAATAAAATTTATTTTGAAGATAAAGAATTTAAGGGAAAAGTTATTTATACTGGTGCTCTTGATGAATTTTTTGATTATGAATTAGGTGCTTTACCTTATAGATCACTTGATTTTGAATTTGAATCTATTAATAAAGAATATTATCAAGAAGTTGGGACAGTAAATTATCCAACTAAAGAAGATAAATTTACTAGAATTACTGAATTTAAACATATGACTATGGAAAATGCTAAAACAGATAAAACAACTATTATGAGAGAATATCCATGTAATTATGATAAAGACAAGGATAATATTCCATATTATCCAATAGTTAATGATGATAATATGGATTTATATAACAAATATTTAGAAAAAGCTAATAAAATAAATAATTTTTATTTAATTGGAAGACTTGCACAATATAAGTATTTCAATATGGATTTAGTTATTAATGAAGCATTAAAATTATTTGAAAAATTAAAGGAGGAAAACGATGGCTAAAGTATCTATTATTGTTCCAATATATAATGTAGAAAAATATTTACCAAAATGTTTAGATAGTTTAATTAATCAGACATTTAAAGATATAGAAGTGTGGGCTATTAGTGATGGTTCTCCTGATAATAGTGTATCTATTATCAAAGAATATGCTGAAAAAGATAATAGAATAAAATGTATTGAAAAAGAAAATGGGGGATATGGTTCAGTTTTAGAATATGCTATTCAAAATATTACAACCGAATATTTCTTAATTTGCGATCCAGATGATTGGTTAGCTGAAGATGCTGTTGAGACTCTTTATAATTTAGCTACTAAAAACAATACCGATTTAGTGGTTGGAGCTAAGTATTTAGTTTATAATGATAACAATGAGATTGTATATAATGATTCTAAGATTAAAAATATTAATTTAGAAATCAGAAGCGAAACAGTTTATACTCTAGATAATGATGAACTTGGAAAAGCATTATTTTTGACTCCCTCACCACATTCAAAGTTATATAAAACAAAATTAGCAAAAGAAATTAAATTTCCATATCATGTTAGTTTTACAGACTTCTTGTTATACACTGTTTATGTTAATAATTGTGCTAGTTTTGTTTACACAGATAAAGCTTTATCATATTATTTGATAGATAGACCAGGCAACACTATGACAGATACTAAGCCTAAAGTTTTTGATTATCATGCTACTGTTTTTAAAAGCACAATGGAACAAGTGAAAGATTCAAAAGTCAAATATATGTATAGTCACATGATTGATCATTTACGATTCATTATGTGTGAATTAAAAAAAGTGAATAATCATGAAGTAAAAAAAGAAAAGTCTGCAATTATTTATGATTTACTAAAATTATGTATGCTTTATAAAAAACAGATTAATAAAGAATCAGTAATATTTGGTAATAAAATTGCAAAATATAATAGTTTACTATTAAACCGTTTAACATCAAAAACTTTTTATAATAGGTTTGTTAAATGAAAAAATCAAAAGTAACTTCTAATTATTTATATAATGTTGCTTATCAAATTTTAACATTTATAACACCATTTATAACTACTCCATATTTAGCAAGAGTTTTTGGCTCTGAAAGTTTGGGTATTTATAATTATACCTATTCAATAGTATATTGGTTTATACTATTTGGAATGCTTGGGTTAAGTATATATGGAAATAGAGAAATTGCTAAAGTTAGAGATAATAAGGAATTAAGATCTCGTACTTTTAGCGAAATATTTTTATTGCAAACTATAAATGTACTAATTTCAATGACGCTATTTTATATAGTTTTTAGATTTTTTGATAAACAATATTATAATATTTTTATACTTCAAGGTTTAATGGTATTTGCTACCTTATTTGATATTTCATGGTTTTATAATGGTATTGAAAATTTTAAAAAAATAACTATAAGAAACTTTGTTGTTAAAATTTTTACAATTGTTTTGATTTTTTTAATTATTAAAAATCCTAGCCAAGTTGTTGAATATGTATGGATAAATATAGGCATGACTTTTTTTAGTAATATTGTAATGTGGATTAATTTAAAATCTTATGTGGATTTTGTAAGAGTAAAAATAAAAGATGCATATAAGCATTTTAAAAACACATTTATATTGTTTCTTCCACAAATTGCTACAACAATTTATAGTACATTTACACAAACAATGATAGGGTTCTTATATACCGATATTAGTGAAGTAGCTTTTTATAATCAGGCATATAAATTAATTACAATGTGTCTAACAATTACAACTACAATTGGTACAGTTATGCTTCCTAGAATAGTAAATTCCAAAGCACATGGTGGAGAAGAAAAAGTTAGAAGTATGACCAATAAAACATTTAAAATTGCATTATTTTTAGCATTTCCAATTGCCTTTGGTCTTGCTTCAATTTCAGTATATTTTGTGCCGTGGTTTTTAACCGAAGAATTTAAAACGGTAGGTTATTTACTCATGATAATGGCTCCTGCACTTGTGTTTATATCAATGACAAATGTTATGGGAACACAATATTTATTATCGTGTGATAGAGATAAAGATTATACAATTTCTGTTGTTTGTGGGTGTGTGTTAAATGTGTTATGTAACTTTATTTTGATTACACAATTTGGTTCTATTGGTGCAGCCATAGCAACAGTAATAACCGAGGGATTCGTATTTATAATACAATATTTTATGGTCAGGAAAACATTTGATTTTACTGGTATTTTAAAAAAAGGATTTAAATATTTTTCTGCTTCCCTTATAATGGGTATTATAATTTTTATAATAGGTCATTTTATGGGTGCAAGTATAATTACTAATATAGTACAGTTTTTAGTAGGTGTATGTATATACATTGGAATATTATATTTATCACATGATGGTTTGTTATTATTTTTGGTAGCTAAATTAAAAGATATATTGCATTTAAATAAAGCGTAAATTGTGAAGGTGGTTTATATGAAAATATTATTTTTACAACTTTGGTATGATTTATATGGTGGTGTTGAAACAGTTAACGATACACTTGCTAATCAATTTGTAAAAGATGGATATGATACATCAATTCTTTGTCTTTGGAAAAAAGGAAAAGATGAATATATTCATACCGCCTCATATTCTAAAATGTTTATTGACAATGAACCAAGAAGGTCATCTTATAAACAGATGATAAAAAATATATTTCATTTAAATTTTAAAACATTTATTCCTGATGTTAAAAAAAGTTTAAAGTATTATAAAATTAAAAAAGAAAATAAGAAGCAATTTATTCAAAAAATAAATGAAATTAATCCCGATTTTATTATTGTTAGTAATCCAGAACTTATGGATTTTGTGCCATCAAAATATTATCCAAAAACAGTTGTGGAAATACATTCAGGAATACAATTTTATTTTAAAAATAAAAAATTTACAAAAATCATTCTTAAATATGCCAATAAAATAAATAAAGTGATTTTTTTAACAAAAAACTTTGCTATTGAAGGAGAAAAACTTGGAATTACTAATAGCACTTATATTAATAATCCAGTAAGAGTCAAAAGTAGTAAAAAGAATTTTCTTGAAAACAAAAATATAGTTTTTATAGGTAGGATTGCACCAGAAAAAAGGGTTGATAAATTAGTTGACATTTTTAACGATTCAAAATTATGTGATTTGGACTGGCATTTAAATATATATGGTACTGGCAATACTGATACTTTAAATATTCAAAAAAATGTGCATTTAATGGGTGGAACAAATAATGTTAAAGAAGTACTTGAAAATTCATCTATATTAGCTTTAACATCTGATTACGAGGGATTTCCAATGGTTGTCTTAGAAGCATATGCATGTGGAGTGCCTGTCATTGTATATGATTATGGAGTATCAACTAAAGAATTAATTATAAATAATAAAACGGGGTTCATTATTCCACAAAATGATAAGCAGGAATATATAGAAAAATTAAAATATTTATGCAAAAATGATGAAATTAGAAAAAAACTAGGTAAAAATGCCAAAGAAGAAGCAAAAAAATATTATCCAGAAAATATTGCCAAAACTTGGTACAAACTTTTTAGGGGGCAAATATGAAAGTAAGTATAATTATTCCCGTTTATAATATCGAAAACTATTTATCAAAATGTTTAGATAGTGTTATTAATCAAAATTTTAATGATTATGAGATTATCATTATTAATGATGGTAGTACTGATAATTCATCTAAAATAATATCGGATTATCAAAAAAAGTTTCCTAATAAAATTGTTAGTATAGACAAACAAAATGAAGGGCAAGCAATTGCACGAAATATTGGTATTCAAAAAGCCCGTGGTAAATATATAATGTTTGTCGATGGCGATGACTATATAGATGAAAATACATTAAGAATATGTTATGATGAAGCACAAAAAAAAGAAGCAGATATTGTATGCTTTGGACATCATATGGTAATTGATGGAAAGATTTATACTACAGAAAATTCAAAAATGATTGTTGAAGATGTTGTCAAAGATTTTATTTTAAGACAAATGGGACCCTGTGAAAAGTTTATAAAAAGAAGTCTAATTATAGAAAATAATTTATATTTCCCTAAGCTTAGAGCTTACGAAGATATAGCAGTTATTCCCGCATATGCTATATATACAAATAAAATTGTAAACATAGATGAAGGATTATATTATTACTTATTAAGAACTGGTTCTACAATGAATCAAACCGTTTATTCAAAGAAACTTGAACATATTTTTGATGCAATGAATAATTTGTATGAACTTTTTGAAAAAAGCGACAAATTAAATCAATATTATGATGAAATAGAATTTTTATTTATCAAACATTTACTTCATGGAGCGGGATTAAGATTTATCAAATTTGATAATTATTTAAACAATCTTAATCAAATCATTAAAATAATGCAAATACGTTTTCCAAAATGGACTAAAAACAAGTATTTTAAGAAAGAATCTTTAAAATATAAAATCATGTGTAAACTAATTTATAAGAAAAAAATAAAATTGATAAAAAAATTAAAAAAAAGGTGAGTATATGAAGAAAGTGTTATTTGTGGTTACGGACCGTAAAATGGGTGGAGTTTCAGTAGTACTAGAAGATATTATAAATAATTTACCTAAAAATAAATATCAAATAGATATTCTTATTTTGAATAATGAAGGAAACCGTATAGTAGGAAAAATTGATAAAAGCATTAATATAATTTATGGAGATAGTTTTTTTAGGGCTCTTGATATACCACTCAGTTATTTTAAAAAACATTTTAATTTACCTCTTTTAATAAATAAATTGCATTTAATATTTTTGTTAAAAACAGGACTGATAAAAAAGAAATTATTAAAAGAAAGAAAAAAAATATTATCAAAGAAATATGATGTTGAAGTAGCTTTTAAAGATGGATTTCCAGCAATATTTACGGCAGTAGGAGATACACCTAAAAAAATTCATTTTTTACATTCAACATATAAGGAAAACGATCCAACAAGAAGATATCGTAAAACATTTCACCATATTTATGATAAATTTAATAATATTGTTGCTGTCTCAAATGAAACTGTAGAAGCATTTAATGAGTATTATGGTAATGCGGAAAAATGCGTTGTAATAAAAAATATAATTGATGTCAAAAAAGTAAAATTAATGGGAAAAAATCCCAAAAAGTTATCAAATAAAAAAATAAATTTCATTTCAGTTGGTAGATTAGCAAAAGCTAAAGGATATGATAGATTGCTTGAGGTTATATATAGAATAAAAAAAGATAATTTATTTAATGATTGTTTTTTAACAATTGTTGGTGATGGACCAGAAAAAGAATCTTTAAATAAACTAAAAAATAATTTAGGGTTAGAAAGTTGTGTTAATTTAGTGGGGAATCAAGCTAATCCTTATGCATTTATGTCAGCCGCGGATTTATATATTTCATCTGCTAGAGTAGAACCGTTTGGTTTAGTTATGGTTGAATCACTTATATTAGGAGTACCTGTTTTAGCTGTAGAAACATCTGCCACATCTGTTATTATAGATAATGGCAAAAATGGTATTATAACTGATAATTCTATAACTGGTCTTTATAATTCTTTAAAAGAAATACTGCAAAATAGGGATATGATAAACAAATTAAAAAATAACGCAAAAACATATGATTATCAAAAAATAAATGATGAAACCATAAAAATAATTGATAATATATTAAGCAAATAGGGGGTTACCATGAAAAAAGACAAAATTTCTTTAATTATTCCGATGTATAATGTTGAAAATTATATTGATGAATGTTTAAATTCTGTTATAAATCAAGATTATGGAATTCAAAATATCGAAGTCATTTTAATAGATGATTGTTCAAATGATAAGACAGTTCAGATAGTAGAAAACTATGTTCAAAAGTATAATTTTATTTTAATAAAAAATAAATCAAATAGTGGGCAAGCCGTTTCTAGAAACAAAGGGATTGCTATAGCCACTGGTAAATATATTGCATTTTTGGATAGTGATGATATTTTGTATAAAAATAATCTATCACAGTTGTATAATCAAATGGTTGAAAATGATGCAGATTTAGTTTTTGCTAGGTTAAATTCCTTTAATAGTAAAGGTGAATATGGATATTATTCTGATAAATATATAAACGAATATAAAGTGACAAATGTATATGAATCTCCTAATCTTCTTAATTGTATTTCTATTTGTAGTAAATTATATAAAGCCAGTTTAATCAAAAATATTAAATTTTTAGAACATACTTTTCATGAAGATAATTCATTTACTTTAGAAACATTATTTAATGCAAAAAAGATAGCGATTTATCCAAAATATTTATATTATAGGCGCATTCGTGAAGATGAAAACAATAAATCAACTATGCAGAAATTAGATTACAAAACATTTAATGATTTAATTTTGAATTATAGTGATGTTTTAAATAATATACAAACTCAAAATAATATATTATTTTTATATAAATATATGATAAAAAAATTAAATAATTATATTATTAATCATGTGAAAAAAGAGGATAAATCAAAAGCAAAAAAAAGCATTTTATCTTTTATTAATGAGTTTCATTTATCAAATAGACAAAAAAGGTGGTTTCAATTTTATAACAAAATATATTATTTATTTGCAAATTTATATGGAATGGTGAGAAAATGAAAAAACAAAAGAAAAAAGTGATGTTTATTTGTAGTGTAGGAGGACATTTGACTCAAATGTTACAATTAAAATCTATATTTAATAATTATAATTACTTACTTGTGACAGAAAAAACAGATGTTACTAAAGATTTAAAAAAAGATTATAATATTAAATATTTTAAATATTGTAATGGCAAAAAATTTTTTAGCTATTTATTTACAAATATTATTAACGCATTTAATTCTATATTTACATTTATAAAATTTAGACCAGATGTAATTGTTAGTACTGGCGCTAATACATCAGTACCAATGTGTTATTTAGGAAAGTTATTTGGTAAAAAGGTTATCTTTATTGAAAGTTTTGCAAAGAGTAGGGGAAAAACACTTTCTGGGAAATTGGTTTACCCAATCGCAACTATATTTGTTGTACAATGGGAGTCGATGCTTGAATATTATCCTAAAGCAAAATTTTGGGGTGGAATTTATTAATTTATTTAAATATAATAGGATGTGATTTTTATGATATTAGTAACATTGGGTACACAGTCTCAAAAATTTTATAGATTGTTAGATGCTATTGAAAAACTGAATACTAGTGAAAAAATAGTTGTTCAAGCTGGTGGTTCAGCAGATTACCAAAGTAAAAAAATGGAAATATTTGACTTTATAAGTTATGATAAAATGCAGGAATATATTGATAAAGCGGACTTAATTATTACCCATGGTGGTACAGGTTCTATTATAATGCCACTGCAAAAAGGTAAAAAAATTATTGCGTGTTCAAGATTGAAAAAATATGGAGAACATGTCAATGATCACCAAAAAGAAATTGTAGATGTGTTTGCTGAAGAAGGTCACATTTTAAAATTTGATGACGGTGATGATTTGCAGGAAATTTATAATAAATCAAAAAGTTTTAAACCAAAGAAATATTTAAGCAATTCAAGTAAATTTAAAAATGAATTACAAAAAGAAATTGATTCTTCAGAAAGTAAAGTTTTAATTTGGCCTTTTGCAATCATTCTATTTATCTTGTTTGCACTTTTAAATCATTTTATTCCTTTAGCTGGTGATGATTGGGGAAATGCAGTTACAAATGTAACGTCTATTCCAGAGGCAATTAATTTGGCAATTGATAGGTTTTTCTCTCATGAGAGGCGGTTTATTAGTCGAATTTTTATCTTTTTGTTTTCTCCAAATAAATTTCTATGGAATTTTTTCTGTGCAGGTTTAGTTGCCATAACATTTATTTTAATAAGCAAATTAGTTAATAACAAATCAAATAAATTTATTTTATTCTTAGCATTTACTTTCTTTATATTTTTAGAAAACGAAACGTTAAAACAAGTTGTATTTTGGTTAACAGGAAATTTGACATATATGTTGCCAACTGTTTTAGCACTGATTTTTCTATATATAAACAGAAAAATATTAGATGATAATTTTAGAATATCAAAGTTTAAATTTATAATTTCACTAATCTTACTAGCGTTAATGTCTATGATGGTTGAACCAATTAGTGCTGCAATGGTGTTAGCTACATTTATTTTATTCTTATATACAAGTATAAAAACAAAGAAGTTTGATGTAAAAAGATTTTTATATTTCTTAATAATTTCTATAGGTTTTGTTTTAATGATATTTTCGCCAGGTGCATCCATGAGATTAGATACAACATCATTTAATAATATGGGGATAGTTGATAAAATAGTAACTAACATTCCTAATTTTATTAATTATACTTATATAACTAATAGTGTTTTAATAATTTTAATGGCACTATGTATATATTTAATATTTAAAAATAATAAAATAAAATTTTCAAAAGTTTTTAACATATTATTGTTTATATTTATTGGATTAACTGTTTTAGTTAATGCTTATAAATTTGCCCAACATTATTTTTATACAAATATAAATATATTAAATAAATTATTATTTTTTGGTAATAGTAATAATGTCTTAATTATTATCATTTGGCTTTTATTCGCTTTACTATTTATTTACTTGATTGTCAAATATATTAAAAATCAAGAAAAGATAAAAATATTGTTTTATGTTATAATTGGTTATAGTGCGAATGTTGCAATGCTTATTTCGCCAATTTGGGGTGGTAGAACAACATTTTTTACAATTTTGATGTTGTTTATTGCTTGTTTGTTTATATTTAATTATTACAAATATGATCCTTTTAATAATAAAATTTTCAAATATTTATTATTAATATTTACATTTTGTTTCATTTCTTGTATGCTCATTTTATATCATAGTGTTTATTTGCAAAATCTTGATAGAGAAGCATCTATTTATAGACAAATTAAAGAAAATAAAAAAGAAATCGAGTATTATGATATTCCATTTTATGCGGTACATAATCCAAATGCTTCGACTGATTTTCATCAAGGGACTTTTAAACAATATTATGGGATAGAAAAAAATGTAAAACTAAAGAGAATAACATACAAATATAAATATAATTTGATTTATGAAGGAGAGGTTGAATAATTTATGAAAGTAGCTGTAGCAGGGACTGGATATGTTGGTTTAGTAACAGGAGTTGCATTAGCTCATGTAGGGCATAATGTAACATGTGTAGATGTTGATAAAGAGAAAATCGAAAAAATGAGAAACGGGATTAGTCCTATTTATGAAAAAGATTTAGAAGAATTAATGAGAAAAAATAAAGAAAGGCTTGAATATACTTTAGATTATAAAAATGCATATAAAGATTCAGATGTTATTATCATTGGAGTAGGTACGCCAGAAAGGCAAGATGGTTCAGCTAATTTAGATTATGTATATTCTGTTTGTGAGCAAATTGCCGAATCTTTAGAAAAAAACTGTGTTGTAGTTTTAAAATCTACAGTACCAATTGGAACAAATGATGAAATTGAAAAAAAATTAAATAGAGAAGTAAAAGAAGGTATTAAGGTTTATGTAGTAAGTAATCCAGAATTTTTATCTCAAGGAACAGCTGTTCATGATACTTTATATGCAACTAGAATAGTTGTTGGAACAGAAGATAAATATGCTGAAGATGTGATGGCAAAATTATATGAGCCATTAACTAAAGAACCATATAATGTTCCTTATTTACACACTTCTAGAAGAAGTGCTGAAATGATAAAATATGCATCAAATGATTTTTTAGCTTTGAAAATATCTTATATTAATGAAATAGCTAATTTATGTAAAAAATTAGGTGCAAACATTGAAGAAGTTACAAAAGGTATGGGTTATGATTCAAGAATAGGAAATAAATTCTTAAAAGCTGGTATTGGTTATGGTGGTTCATGTTTTCCTAAAGATACTAAAGCATTGCATTGGCTTGGACAAGTAGAGGGTATTGAACTTGAAACTATACAAGCCTGCATAAGCGTAAATAAAAAACAAAAATTAATTATGTTTTATGAGTTACTTGAGGATTTAAAAATTTTAGAAGGTAAAACAATAGCAGTATTAGGTCTTGCATTTAAGCCAGGGACGGATGATTTAAGAGATGCTCCTTCAATTGATAATATTTCGATGCTTTTAGATTATGGAGTAAACATAAAAGCTTATGATCCTGTTGCAATTGAAAATTTTAAAAGGAAAATTAAATTTAAACTCGAATCAGATGAAATAATAGGTAAAATTGCTTTTTTTGATAATATTGATGATGCAATTAAAGACACGGATGCTGTCATGATTATGACAGAATGGCCAGAAATCGTTAATTATGATATTAAACAATATAAAAAATTAATGAAAACACCAAGAGTATATGATGGAAGAAATTGTTACAAACTTGAAGATACTAAAGATATAATTTATAGTTCTATTGGAAGATAATAATGGTAGAAAAATTAAAAGATGAAAAATTTATAAAAAAATTATTGCTTATATTTTTAGTACTTCAACCATTTTTAGATTGTTATTTGCTTTATACAGATGAAGTAATGAATATATTTCATTTTTCTCCAACAACTATAATTAGATTTTTAATTATTGGATTTCTTTTTATTCTAGTGTTTTTCAATAAAAATAATAAAGAAACTAGAAAGCCAATAATTATTTATGGATTAGTTATATTGATTTATACTATACTACATATTATTACAACATATAGCTATAACATTGATTCCTTTCCGAGTTTTAAGTACTCATTAACAGCTGAAATATTTTATATTGCTAGAATGCTTTTACCAATATGTATAATTTATATTGTATATACTTTAAAAATTAATAAAGAAGAATTTATAAATTTATTTCTTTGGGTGGCATTTATTACATCTTCTATCATTGTTATAATGAATTTATTAAATATTTCTTTAACATCTTATGGAGGTAACAATCAGATTGATGGTAGTTTATTTTCTTGGTTTTCATCAAATAAACCAGATTCAAGGTTACTCGCATCAAAAGGGTGGTTTAATTCAGCAAATCAAATTAGTGCATTATTTGCTATATTATTACCAGTATGTATTTATTCTATATTTGATAAATTTAGTTTTAAAAGAATTGCTACTTTATGTTTATGTATACTTGCTATGTTAATGATTGGAACTAGAGTTTCAACTATTGGATGGATACCAATTTATATAGTAATGCTTTTAATTTATTTGTTCTGCTCTTTAATATTAAAGCAAGTTGAATTTAAATGGAAAAATTTTATTGGTAGTATTATAATTGGTTGCTTTTTCGGTGTTTTATATATTTTTTCTCCTCTTGTAAATAGTGCAGATAGTGTAGATCAAGCTGCATTAGATGCATATCTTGATGAAAAAGAAATTGATTTAGAAAATATGACAGTAGAAGAATATTTACCGTTTTTAGCTATTAATGAAGAATTTTATACAAAACTTTATCCATATGATGAACATGAGGAATTTTGGTACTATGTGGCTAAAGAGGTCCCATACTATAAGCGTGGAGGAAATAGAAATGCTCAAACTTTGATTACTGAAGATATAAATTCTAATTTCAAAACTAAATTAAGTCCTTTATTTGGGCTAGGATATAGTCGCTTTGAAAATGCGAAAATATATATGGAAAAAGATTTTCTTGTTCATTATTATACTATTGGAATTATAGGAATTATATTATTTTTGAGTCCTTATATTATAATTTTAGTATATAAATTATGTCAAATATTATTTGTTGATAGGAAATTATTTAATTTTTATAATGTAATGCTTTTGGCAAATTTATTTTTGCCTATTGCAATATCATTTATGAGTGGGCATGTTGTGGATGAACTTATTGTTTCGTTATATATGGGCTTTATTGCTGGCATTATATTGAAAAACATAAAACCTAATATAAATCAGAAGAATATATGATAAAAGATTAAAATATCTTTTATAGTAAAATATAGTGGTACAAACGGTTATAAATTATCATTGATTTTATTCTTGTTTGCAACAATTACATCATTAATTTATTTGATAAAATGTAAAGTTTTTAAAATAATTCATAAATAAAGATATGTATATTTTTAGTAGGTGAGAGAATGAGAATTTTAAAAAATAATTATTTTATGGCATTTATGCTTTCCTTATTGTTAGGTTCTTTAATAATTGTTCCTAGTATTATTGCTGGTAATGGTATTTTAACATTGATTACAGATTTTAATACACAACAAATACCCTTTAATATATTTTTAAATACAGCAGTCAAAAACGGTGATATTCTGTGGACTTGGGTTAATGATTTAGGTAGCAATTTTATTGGTACATTTAGCTTTTATAATATTGGTAGTCCTTTTGTTTTACTTGGATTTTTATTCCCTGCAAAATGGTTTCCTTATTTAATTGGTCCAATATTTATATTAAAATATGCTTTTGCAGGATTATTTTCTTATTTGTTTTTGCAACAATATGTAAAAGATAAAAAATGGGCAATTATTGGTAGTTTATTATATTCTTTTTCAGGATTTCAAATTACCAATATGCTTTTCTATAGTTTTCATGATATTGTTGCGTTTTTTCCATTATTACTTTATTCTTTAGATCAAATAGTGCTTAAAAACAAAAAAACATTATTTTGTTTAGTTGTTGCTTTATGCTGCTTTATTAATTATTATTTTTTTATTGGAGAAGTTATATTTTTAATTATTTACTATTTAGTAAGAGTATTTACTAAAACATATCCATTTTCTTTTAGAAATTTTGGTAAAATACTATTTAATGGCTGTCTAGGTGTTGGCCTTGCTATGATTATATTCTTACCATCTATTTTATTTGTAATAGATAATCCAAGAGTAAACAACAACTGGAATATATTATCAATGCTATTTTACGATAAAAATACATATTTGGAGATTATTAGAGCTTTAATATTACCATCAGATGTTATGAGTGCTGGTAAACATTCAATTTTAAGTAATGTAAATTATAAAAGCGTTGAGTTATTCTTACCATTTGTAGGTGCTGTATTAGCTTTTTCTTATGCTTTTAAAAATAAAAAAAATTGGGTAACTATAATGTTTATTGTTTGTCTATTGTTTATGTTAATCCCAATTTTAAATAGTAGTTTCTTTGCATTTACAAATGCTTATTATGCAAGATGGTTTTACATGCCAATTTTAATTATGAGCTTATTATCAGCAAAATGTTTAGATGAGAATATTTCTATAAAACCAGGCATTGTTATCACATTAATTTTATTTGTTATTTTAGCTTTAGGTTTGTGCTATATTTATTTTGTTTTATATACAAGAATTTTATATAATAAAACTGCCTTTATAATTTATTTGTTTACTTTTGTAGTTTGTTTAATTTCATTATGCTTAATAATAAAATTTTCTAAAAACAAATTTTTATGGATATTAATAGGAATTATTCTATATACAACATTTAGAGGTAATTAT
Organism: uncultured Bacilli bacterium; assembly: GCA_944329375.1. Taxonomy (GTDB): domain Bacteria; phylum Bacillota_I; class Bacilli_A; order RF39; family UBA660; genus Coprosoma. Next base: position 53,126 of record CALVIB010000002.1, read on the forward strand.
TTCTTTTACCAAAATAAAGGAACACTTGGTAATAATGATAGTTATGTTCAAGAAATTTTAACAGTGGATGATTTATTAGATTTTTCAACCAAAGATGTGAGATATGATTTTGCTTTAGGATGTTCTTTTAATTTAGGATATTTAGGCAATTTTTCTAATATTAAAAATTTTAATACTAATATTAATGGGAGTAATTTTGAATTTTGGCAATCTGTGGGAATCCCAAATAATTCTTTTAGAGATGTTAATACATATTTAAATGATAATGATTTTGCACTTCGAGATTTATTGTCTATTAAATATGTTGTAAGTTGTAATTCGCGTAATAAAACATTTGAAGAAAAATATAAATTTTTTGATAAACGTGAAAACTACTATATATATGAAAATGAAAATTATAAGAAGATGGGAATAAGCTATAATTATTATATTAGCCAAAATGACTATGATCAGTTTTCATATAGTGAAAGAAGAAACATTTTAAATAAAGCTTTAGTTTTAAGCAAAGAGCAAATAAAAAAGTATAGTAGTATTTTACAAAAATATAATAAAGATGAAAAAGAATATACAAATAAATTGGAAAATTATTATTTTGAATTCGGTAAAGGAAGTTTTACAAATGAATTTGAAGTTAATAAGCCAACAATGATAATGTATTCGGTTCCATATGATTATGGATGGAGTGTAAAAATAAATGGTAAGAAATCAAAAATTGAAAAAGTGGATAATGGTTTAATGGCTATAAAAGTAAATAAAGGAAAAAATGATGTAATATTTAAATATAGCCCTCCAGGCTTCAAAATTGGAACTTTTATTTCAATTGTATCATTAATATTTACAATTTTAAGAAAATTTGTAGAAAGAAAAAAGTCATATAACAATAAGGTTTAAAAACTATTTAATAAATTGATAAAAGAAGGTAAGACCTTCTTTTAATTTTCTGCTTCTTCTAACATATTTGTAATAAAAATCCCGTATCCTTTATGAGTATCATTGATAACAACATGAGTAACTGCACCAATTATATTGTCTCCTTGTATAATAGGGGAGCCACTCATTCCTTGAATTATACCACCAGTTTTATCAATTAATTCCTTATCAGTAATTTCAAAAACAAAATTTTTGTTTTTTTGTTTTTCAGAATTAATTTGTGTAATATTTATTTCATATTCTTGGATTTTGCTGCCATCTAAAACAGTTAATATTTTAGCTTTTCCTTTTTTTACTTCATTAGGTTTAGCAACATTATAGGTTTTAGATTCATTAATTTCATCTGTATATTTACCAAAGATTCCTTGTTTAGTATTTTCACTTACTGTACCCTTAATATCTTCTTTATCATATTCTGCTTGTTTTTCCCCAGGGGATCCATCTTTGCTTGGTAAAATACCAGTTACTTCAGAAGAAAATATTGTTCCATCTTTTACTTCAAATATTTTGCCAGTAGTTTGTTCTTGTATTTCATGACCTAAAGCTCCAAAGTTTTTGGTAGCAGGGTCAATGAAGGTAAGTGTACCAATACCAGTAATACTATCTTTTACATATAATCCAGTTTTATAAACATTACTTTCGTCTTTGTATAATTTTAAAGTTGTCTTCTTTTCTTGATTATTTCTCACATAAGTGATGTCAATTTCATCATCTTTTAAATCATTAATTTGCGTGGCCATTTGCTCAATATTTGAAACTTTATTACCATTAATTTTTTCGATAATGTCTCCTGTTTTTAAGCCAGCTTCTTTCGCAGGAGATGTATTTTTTACTTCATAAGTTCCAACAATTAAAACGCCATCTGAATTAAGTGCTATACCAATATTTTGTCCACCTGCAATTATTTTATCTGAATAAGCTAAGGCATTTATTGGTATAATAAGAGTAAATAGAAGAAGCAAGAAGATTGATTTTTTAATTTTTTTTAAAAGCAAACAATCATCTCCTATTTAAAAATCAGACTACATTATTATTATGAGAATTTATAAAAAAAATAAAAGTAGTATTTTATGGCAAAACGTTTTTAAATGTGGTAATATAGTTATGGTGATTTTATGTTATTAAAATTTTGTGAAGACAATTTTTTATTTTATATCACTCACACAAAGTATTTTGATATTTTGTGCGTATTTGTTGTGCTATTTTTTATTGCTTTATTTGTTTTAACTCAAAAAAATGAATTTATAGATAAATTTAAAAATAACAATTTTAAGATGCTTACAATAATTTTTTCTTTTGGAATTTTTGTTGGATTTTTAGTTTTTCTATTTGCTTGGAGTTTAAATAAAAACAAATTCGAAGGATGTTCAACAAAATATTATCAAAATATATATTCTAAAGCAAAAAATTCTTTTGTTCAAAAAATGGATAAAATAAATGATAGTAAATTAATAATTGTTGGCGACTCTAGAATGCAATTAATAAATGACGATAAAGAAATAGTAAAACCGTTTAATATGGAGTTTGTGGCAAAAGGTGGTACTAAAATTGATTGGCTAGAAAATACTGCGTTACCTAGAGTACAAAGAATTTTAGATAAAAACGAGTTTAATTATTATGTTTTAGTAAATATGGGAGTTAACGATTTAGACAATAAAAATTATGATGGTAATGAAATTGCTAAAGACTATTTTGATATTTATGAGGCTTTGGCAAGAAAATATAAAGAGATAAATATCTATATTTTATCTGTTAATCCTATTGAGGAAAAAACTATTAATAATTATTTTAATGGAAATAATAGAACAAATAAAAAGATAAAATTATTTAATAAAAGTATACAAGACAAATTGAGAGTAAATGATTTGAATAATATGTATTATTGTGATTCTTATAATGTTTTAAATTTTAAAACACTTGATGGTTTACACTATACACAAGATACAAATAAAAAAATTATTAATTATATTGTTAATGATTGTGTAAATTTTGAATGATGATTTTATATGTAGTTAGGTTGTGATTATTTGTGAAAAAAAGAATTAATTGGATTGATATTGCAAAAGGTATAACAATTATTTTAATGGTTATTGGTCATACTATACCATATAATAGTTTAAATATATTTATTTTTTCTTTCCATATGCCTCTTTTTGTAATATTATCTGGTGTTACATATAAAATGCCTAAAGATAAAAATGATTTAAAAAGTAAAATTAAAAAATATTGTAAACAGCTATTAGTCCCTTATATTTTAACTTTGTTTATATGTACGGCTATTTTCACTTATATTAATGATGACTTTTCTTTGTTAAATGTAGCTAAACAATTTACAAAAAATTTATGTTGGGGTAATGGCTGTGATTATACTTTATTTGGAATTCACTTTAATGGAGTTAGTCCCATTTGGTTTTTAATAACATTATTTTTAAGTAAAATTGTATTTGATATAATTAATTATAAGATAGATAATAAAGTTGTTCATATACATATAGTCATTTATTGTTTTTTAGCTTTAATTGGAATCTTAATTGGTAGGTGTATTTGGTTGCCACAAAATTTAGATTTAGTATTAATATTTCTATTATATTTATATATTGGATTTCTTTTCAAAAAATATTTTACAAGAATAGATAAATACAAAGCAATTATATTTGTAGCATGTTTTACATTATGGACTATTTGTTTAGGCATGAAAATGCACATCGAATTTGCTGTAAGAGGTTATCCTATGTATTTTTTAAGCATAATCGAATCAATAAGTGCTTCTTATTGTGTAATAGAATTATGTAAGATTCTTGAAAAAAATAAGATGTTAAAATTATTTTTAACAAATACTGGCAAAATTTCATTAATTATTTTATGTATTCATTCAATTGAATCTGTTGCTATTAACTGGAAAGATATACCATTGAATATTTATTTAGTTACTATGTTAAGAGTTGTAACAGTACTCCTTTTATCATTCTTATTTTACTTTGGAAAGAAAAAGGTTATTGAGCAAATAAATCAATTAAAAAATAAGCGTCTACTTAAATTATAAGTAAACGCTTTTTATACATAAACAAATAAGCCAGCTATAAAGAATGCTATTATACCAATAAGCATAATCCATACGGCAATTTTTTGTACTTTAGGATTCAACGTTATCACCTCTTAATCATTATATACTATTTTTAAATCTTTTGGAATATTTTTTAATTAAATGAGTATAATTTGATGAGGGATAAAATATGAAAAAATATATGGACAAGTTAAAGAGTAATATTCGCATTAATAAAAATTTATTTGTTTTTTTAGTAGTAATAATTGCTGTTGGAGTGGCTTCTGGAAGTGTTTTTGTAACTGTTTTAAATGATTCGGATAAAATTATGGTAAGTGATTATTTAAATAATTTTTTAAACAATTTAAATAGTAATAATTTAAATTATAATGGAACACTTATCAATACTTTAATTTTTACTTTAGGTTTAGCTATTTTAATTTGGCTTTTAGGGATATCAGTAATTGGTTTTATTTTAATATTATTATTTTTATTTATAAAAGCTTTTGCTTTGGGATTTTCAATAGGAAGCATTATTATTAATTTTAATTTTAAAGGTATTTTAATTGCTTTAGCATACGTAGTTCCACATCATATAATTAATTTAATGATTTATTTATTAATTTCTTCATATGCTTTAGTTTTATCTTATAGATTGATAAGTAGTTTTACTAAAAAGAAAAATTTTGATTTTAAAGGTATTTTTAATAGATATTTATTTATACTTGGATTTTCCTTGATTATACTTTTATTCAGTGTATTATATGAGGTTTATTTAGCCCCTTCATTAATTAATATGATTGTTAATATTTTGACTTAAATTATAGCTTTTTAGCTATAATTTTTGTATAATTATTAGTGGAAGTGATAAATATGTCAAAGGTTGTTGTAGGAATGAGTGGGGGAGTAGATAGTAGTGTAGCGGCTATTTTACTTCAAAAGCAAGGATATGAAGTTATAGGACTTTTTATGCGTAACTGGGATAGTACAATTAATAATGATTTTTTAGGTAATCCAAATGATTTAAATGATATATGCCCACAAGAAAAAGATTATAATGATGCTTTAAAAGTTTGTAATAAATTAGGTATTCCTTTAAAAAGAGTGGATTTTGTAAAAGAATACTGGGATTATGTCTTTACTTATTTTTTAGATGAGCTAAAAAAAGGAAGAACACCTAATCCTGATGTTATGTGTAATAAATATATTAAGTTTGATATGTTTGCGAAAGAAGCTATTAAATTAGGGGCAGACTATATTGCCACAGGTCATTATGCAAGACTTATTGATGGAAAATTATATAAAGGTTTAGATAAAAATAAAGATCAAACTTATTTTTTATCACAGGTTTCTAAAAAACAATTAGAAAAAGTTTTATTTCCAGTAGGGGAGTTACAAAAAAGTGAAGTTAGAAAAATAGCTCATGAATATGATTTAATTACGGCTGATAAAAAAGATTCTACGGGTATTTGTTTTATTGGAGAAAGAAATTTTAAAAAGTTTTTAGAAAATTATTTACCAAATAATCCTGGAGATATTGTTAATATTGATACGGGTGAAGTGTTAGGTAAACATACGGGTTTAATGTATTATACAGTTGGTCAAAGAAGAGGTTTAAATATAGGTGGCACTAAAGATAGATTATTTGTTTGTAAAAAAGATTTAGATAAAAATATTTTATATGTAGCTATGGGCGATGAAAATAAATATTTAATGAGCTATGCTTGCGAGATAGAAGATGTTAATTTATTAGATGAATTACCTACTAAATGCATGGCTAAATTTAGATATAGACAAGAAGATAATGAAGTTTATACTGAAAAATTAGATAATGAAAATATATTAGTTAAATATCCTGAAGGTGTCAAAGCTGTTACTGAAGGACAAGCTTGCGTATTTTATGATGGCGATGAATGCTTAGGTGGAGGAATAATTAAGACAGTATACAAGGAGTTAAAGTAAATGGAAAAAATAAAAGAATTATTAAAAAAATATAAATTTATTATTTTATATGGCATATTTGGTGTTTTAACAACTATTATTAATATTGCTGTTTACGGTGTATTTTATAATGTTTTAGGTGTTTCTAATGTCATTAGTAACATTATAGCTTGGGTACTTTCTGTTTTATTTGCTTTTATTACAAATAAACTTTGGGTGTTTGAAAGTAAAAGTTTTGATTTTAAGATATTTATGAAAGAATTAGGCAGTTTTACAGTATGTAGATTAGCTACTGGAGCTTTAGATTTAGGAATTATGTTTGTGGGTGTTGATTTATTAAAAGGCCCAGCCATGATTTTAAAAGTTGCATCTAATATTATAGTTATAATTTTAAACTATGTTATGAGTAAATTATTTGTATTTAAAAAGAAATGAGTTCATTTTAGAACTTTTTTTCTATAATAATTGAAATCATTTAAAAAATAGTATAAAATAGATAATTATTAGGAGGTAGGATTTTATGTTTGCTTTTTTAGTGCTTTTTATTCCAAGTATAATTGGAATTAGAATTATTAATTATTTTAATAAAGATTTAAAGATTAAAGATATTATATACGATTATATTACTTTATTTTTCTTTTCTTTAATAATCAATATAATTATTATGTATAACTTTTTTGGGGTTAAAGAAGATATATTTAAGGCTTTAAATACTGATATTATGTTATTTGTTTGGATTAGTTTAATTTCTATCATTATAAATGTCATTTTATGCTTAATTGGGCTTGCTGTTCAAAGAAATATAAAATTTAATATAGAGGTTAAGAATGAAACTAAAGCTAAAACAGTTTCTAATAGTGATAATAAAACTATTAAGATGGATAGTAAAGATAATAAAAAAACTAGGAAAACTGTGTCTAAAACTGTTAAAAAAGATAAAAATAAGTAGTTTATTTACTTTTATTTTTTTAACACTTGCTTTAATTATTTATTATGTTAGTAAGTATATTAATGAAGCATTTTATAATATTACGGTAGACCAATTATTATATAGTTTAAAGACTGCTGAAGGAACTAGTCAAACAATATTTATTGATGGTGCGAAATACGTGTTAGAACGTGTGATTCCTATATATTTAATTATATTAATCATTATTATTTTTTTTAAATTATTAATTAAAAATAAAACATATTTAGTGATTAATATTAAAAATAAAGATTTTAAATTTAGTATATATCCAATTTCTAGAATAATTAGAGTATTATTTACTTTTATACTTTTAATTTTATCGGTTAATTATTTTTACGTAGAATTTAATTTAGAAAACTATTTAAATCCAAATAGAAAAACCCAATTCTTTGAGGTATATTATACTGACCCAAAAAACATTAAATTAACTGCTCCTAAAGAAAAAAGAAATTTAATATACATATACGTTGAATCATTAGAGACTTCTTTATTTTCAAATAAAAGTGGTGGTAATTTTAATGAATCAGTAATTCCTAATTTAGAAAGACTTGCTAAAAATAATATTAATTTTAGTGGAAATAATAAATTAGGAGGGGCAGATACTCTTTATGGTTCTACTTGGACAGTTGCAGCTATGGTTTCTTCTAGTGCTGGTGTACCTTTAAAAGTACCTATCAATGGTAATATGTATTCTGGTTATGGAGAGTTTTTACCTGGGGTATATTCTTTGGGTGATACGTTAGAAGATAATGGTTATAAAAATTATTTAATGATAGGTTCAGATGCTAATTTTGGGGGCCGAAAGGATTACTTTACTTATCATGGTAATTATGAGATAAAAGATTATAATTATGCGAAAGAAAAAGGATATATAAATGATAATTATTATGTTTGGTGGGGTTATGAAGATAGTAAGTTATTTGAATTTGCTAAAGAGGAATTAATGGAAATTGCTAAAGAAGATGAGCCATTTAACTTTACTATGCTTACTACTGATACTCATTTTACTGATGGATATGTTGAAAATTTTTGCAAAACTCCTTATGATTATAAATATTTAAATGCTTATAATTGTTCAGATAGTATGATAGGGGAGTTTATAAAATGGATTCAAAAACATGATTTTTATAAGGATACAACTATTGTAATTACTGGGGACCATTTATCTATGCAAGCTAATATATCAAGTATGTTTGATAGTAATGATTATGATAGAAGTGTATATAATGTTTATATTAATTCAGCTTGCGAATCAAAAAATACAAATAATAGAAAGTTTACGACTTTTGATTATTATCCTACCACATTAGCTGCACTTGGCTTTGATATAGATGGTAATAGATTAGGCTTAGGAACAAATTTATTTTCTGAAAGACAAACTTTAGCTGAAGAAATTGGAATAGACAAATTAGATGAAGAACTTTCTAAAAACTCAAAATATTATAATAATAGATTACTTGGAGATAGTTATAAAGAATTAAAGAAGGCTGTTTCATCAGAATAAAAGGTATTGCCTAAAGTGACAATACCTTTTTTATATTACGAATTTTTTGGGGTTTCCAAACTTTTTCGTAATAGAATTATAAAGTAAGGGTGATAATCATATTATGTTATTTAAATAGAACATATATTCTTTTTGACATAATTTTACATTTCTCTTGACTTTAATAGGGTAGTTAGGTAAAATTAATAGTAGGAGGGTTACAGACATATGGAAAGATTAAATGACATATTAAGAGAACTTGGTATTTCTAAAGTGAAGTTAGCTAAATGTCTAGGAGTTTCTAGGCAGATGATTTATAATTATTTGGAGTTAGATGATATTAATAAATGGCCAAAGGATAAAAAAGTTATTTTATTAAATATTCTTGGAATTAAATCTGCGGATGAACTTTATAATATTAAAGTTGATACAGATTATATTATGGATGTCGAAACTAGAATTAATAGTTTATTTGAGAATTCTAGTAAAAGTGAACTTGGCGAAGGAAATGTTATTTTTTCTGGTTTAGATGAAACAAGAAAAGAACTTTTGCACAATGTAATCGATGAAATAAAAGAGCGTTTAGATGATGAGAAAGATGAAGATGGATATAATTCAATTCTTTATTTATATCATTATTTACAGACAATGCCTAGTATGAAGGAATTAAAATATATTTTAGCTTATGTATCTAAGGTTGGTGGATATACAAAACCATATGAATTTGCTTTTGATGAAACAGAACAATTTGTATTTGAAAGTATTTTGTTTTCAGCTTTTAATTTATATCATGCAGGAACATCTAGTAAAACTAGAATAGCGGAAACCCATAAGAGATTTGTTTCCCAAATTGAACATAAATTAGAAGATAAAATGAGTAGAACATTAGAAATGAATACATTAAAAATACAAGCAATGAAGGAATTAGGATTAACAGAAGTTAATGATGAAAATGTTGCTGAATTAATGTACAAAATTGATGAAATTCAAGCTCGTAAAGCTAGAGGAAATTAATCCGATAATATATGTTATGTTAACTTGTATATAAAAGAAAAATGGGTAGTATTTCTAATACTGATACTACTCTTTTATAATATTGGTTTATTTTATATTGTTTTTTTTGCTATTATTTTCTGTTTTGAATCTATTAAACCAGATGAAGATGTTAATAATAATAATACTTACTTATATTCTTAAAAATTTCTAACCAATGGTGAATATAACTTTTTAACTAAATTTATTTCCCTGGAAAATGAATTACATGTTTATATTTAGCTTCAGTTATTGAAAAAATGTCAAATATAGATATAATACTGGATTATTTAGAAACATTGACTTTGGTATTTTTAATGTAGACTTATAGTAATTTGTTATTAATTAAATTAAGGGATAAATCACATAATAATTTTAATAGGAAAAATATGATATTAAAGTTTATGATATATGTTAAAGTATGAATTAAATTAATAACTTTTTTTACACGATATTTTAATGAAAAAGAGTATGTAAAGGGTAGTATAAGTTAAGAAATTAAAATATCTTTTAATAATTTTTAGCACTCCCCTACCCTTATTTTATAAGGATTTTTAGCTTAACACGTGATTGACATACATAAATACAATTCCAATCAGAAAACTTAATACAGTTTTCTTTTTTTCTTTATACTTTAATGCTTCAGGTAATAATTCAATTATAGAAATATAAGTCATAATACCAGCAATAATAGCAAATAAACCACCCATAATATTAATAATTGGTTTTAGAAAAAGACATGCTAAAATGGCTCCTAGTGGCTCTGACATACCAGAAAGAAATGTTAAACCGATAGCTTTTTTCTTATTATTAGTTGCATAATATACTGGCATAGCTATACTAATACCTTCTGGAATATTATGCATAGCAATAGCAATAGTGATAGATATTCCGAGTTTTATGTTTGTTTCAGATGATATATAAGTCGCAATACCTTCTGGTATATTATGAATAATTATTGCAATCATTGTAAATATACCTAATTTGTACAATTTGTTTGTATGGTTTAATTTCTTTGGTAAAATTTTATCTATTAATAAAGGAATCGTTAATCCAATAATAATAAATAAAGTTATATTTAAATAAATAGAATTTTTACTATTACCTTGAAACATGGTTAGGCTTTCTGGAATTAAATCAAATATAGATACACTAAGCATTACTCCAGAAGCGAAAGCTAAAGCACATTTAATTATATTATCTTTATTCCCTTTAATAAATATAAATAAAGAACCAATTAAAGTAGAAAGCCCTGCAACTATACATAATAAAAAAGGTAATAATTCATTCATTACTCCTCACCTATTTAAATAAATGTTAATAGTTAAAAAAATATACTAAAATTGGAAGTTGATAATATAATTTCATTAAATAAAGCGTGCAAATTATTAGGATTATCAATAGATGAATATAACACCGAAGATAATTATTACAGATACTAATTCATAACTGATTTAAATAATGCTGATATTTTAGATAAATTTGTTACGCTTGATAATGTTTATATAAATGATATGGTTAAAAATGATGAAATTAACTAGGATGTTGGAGATGAAGCGATTAATGCCAGTTTATTTTTAAAAAATTATAATTGTACAAGAATATCAAAAGAAGAAATTGGCAAAGTTATTCCTTCATTAGAAAAAGATTCAGTAATTTCCTGAATCTTTTATAATTCTATACTCCAAATATTTTTAATAGTAATCCTGTAATTATACTTATTAAATATAATATACCTACTATTTTAGTGTTTTCTTTAATGTTTTTGTTTGATTTAAATAAAACTAGTAGAGCAACACCACTATTAGTTAAAAGTCCAGCTAAAGCAGATGAAAGTGGCAGAATATTAGCTATATATAACTCGGTTAGAATTATACTAGAACCACAGTTAGGAATTAACCCGATTAAAGCTGCTATTAATGGTGTAAATAAATTAGTTTTATCAAATATATGTTTAATATTATCTTCGCCTATATAATGAAACGCAAAATTTAAAACAAATGTAATAATAAATATAAATATTAAAGTTTTAAGTGTATGCTTTATAGCAGGAATAAAGATTCCATGTTCACAATCACAGTGGTCGTGCTCACAAATATCAAAATGTTCTTTAGGCTCTTCTTTTCTAATTATTAAATCAATTACAAATCCACAAATTAATCCAATTAATACCTTTAAACCAACTAATAATAATATACTACTTAAACTAGCTTTTTCAGCTATTAATATTGGAAGCATTTCATCACTAGTTGATAGATAAATTGCCATAAGGGTTCCTAAGCTAATTATTTTAGTTATATATAAATTTGTTGCTAATACCGAAAATCCACATTGTGGTAAAGCTCCAAGTAAACTACCAATTAAAGGTCCAAATTTACCAGCTTTTTTAATAGTATTTTCAGTTTTATGCGACAGTTTATGTTCAAAAAACTCTATGATTAAAAAAGCAATAAATAAAAATGGCAAAACCTTTAAAGAATCTAAAATTGTATCTAAAATTATTTCTTTCATAATGTTCTCCTTTTCTATAAACTTTTAATATTATAGCATTTTATTTTCCATGTGGATGAAATTCTTCATAATTTTTTTGTAATCTTTCACTAGTAATATGAGTGTATATTTGTGTAGTTGATATATCACTATGCCCAAGTAATTCTTGAATACTTCTTAAATCGGCTCCATATTTTAGCAAATGAGTTGCGAAAGAATGCCTTAAAGTGTGTGGCGAAAAATCAGTTTTAATGTTATTTTCTAAGGCTATTTTTTTTAATATTTTAAAAAAACCTTGTCTAGTCATCTTATTGCCATGATTATTTAAAAATAAATAATTATTTTCTCCATGTTTAAATAAAGTTGCTCTATGATATAAAATATAATTTTTTAAAGCTTCGGATGCATAATTGTTTAAAGGAACAATCCTTTCTTTAGAGCCCTTACCAAAAATTCTAACAGTAGAGTTCATTAAATCAATGTCATTGACATTTAAATTTATAAGTTCACTAACTCTAAGCCCACTACTATACATAAGTTCAAGCATAGCTTTATTTCTATAATCATAGTCAGTATTTAAATTAATATCTAATAATTTATTAACTTCTTCTTCTGATAAAACTTTAGGTAACTTTTGCCTTTTTTTAGGGTTAGTAATAGTAAAGATAGGGTTATTTTTACAATATTTATTTATTTCTAAAAATTTATAAAAACTTTTTAAAGTACTTATATTTCTTGAAACACTTGAACTATTTTCTTCTTTGGAAATATATTGAATATATGCTTGAATATCATTTTTGGATAGTGTTTTAAAATTTTTTTTTATGTACTTATCTACCTTAGATAAATCTCTTTTATATGAGGAAATTGTATTTTCGCTATATTTTTTTTCGAATCTTAAATAATCGGTAAATTTGTTTATTAAATTTTCATTCATTTCTTAACTCACCTATAATAATTTTATCAAAAAAATGTTAAAAAAAAAAGAACTAAGCATGATATAATAATTAGTGGATGTGATATATATGAGACCACTTGCTGATAGTTTAAGGCCTAATAAATTAGATGATGTTATTGGCCAAAAACATTTAATAGGTAAAGATAAAGTTTTATATAATCTTATTAAACATGGTAAAATATTTTCAATGATTTTATATGGTCCTTGCGGGACTGGTAAAACGACTTTAGCTTATACTTTAGTAAATGAACTAAATTTAAAATGTGAATTTTTAAATGCTGTTATTAATAGTAAAAAAGATTTAGATTTAGTTATTGAGAAAGCTAAAGTTAATGATGGTATCATTTTGATTATGGATGAAATACATAGATTAAATAAGGATAAACAGGATTTATTACTCCCCTACTTAGAAAATGGTTTAATTACTATAATTGGCTTAACGACTGCTAATCCATATCATTCAATTAATCCTGCTATTAGAAGTAGATGTCAACTATTTGAGGTTAAAGCATTAACGGATAATGATATTGAATATGCCTTGAATAAAGCTACTAATTATCTAGATAAAATAAATATTACTGATGAAGCTATATCTTATATAGCAAGATTAGCTAATGGCGATTTAAGATATGCTTATAATTTGTTAGAAGTTGCTTATTATTCTTCAGAAAATTTTAAAATATCTTTAGAAGATTTAAAAAAAATAAATAATAAACCAAGCTTATATATAGATAAAAATGATGATGGATATTATGATGTTATTAGTGCTTTACAAAAATCTATTAGAGGTAGTGATGTTAATGCGGCATTACATTATTTAGCTAGATTAATAGTTGCGGAAGATTTAGATATTATATTTAGAAGGTTATCTGTTATAGCTTATGAAGATATTGGACTAGCTAACCCGGCTATTGGTCCTAGATTAGAGGCGGCCATTAAAGCAGCTGAAAGAGTTGGACTTCCAGAAGCTAGAATTCCTTTAGGCGAAATTGTCATAGATATGGCTTTATCTCCTAAATCAAATAGTGCGCACGTGGCTTTAGATATGGCTATTAATGATGTTAAAATGGGACATGTAGGTAAAGTGCCAAGTCATATTAAAACTAATTCTAAAGATTATAAATATCCCCATAATTATAAAGGAGGATATATTAAACAGCAATATTTACCTGATGAATTGAAAGAAAGAAGATATTATAATCCTAAAACTACCAGTAAATATGAAATGAACTTAAAAAACATTTACGATAAAATTAATAATTTGTAAATGTTTTTATTTTGCTAAATTCTTTACATTTTGCTTCTAATAATATGTAATTACAGCATCTATCTTTTACGTTATTTGGTAATTTGTTTTTTTGATATAGTTCATATAATAATTTTGATTTTTGATATATATCTTTTTTGTGCGTTGTTAACCATCTTAGTTGGTTTCTAAGTAAATCAATTCTAAATTTTTCTTGTTTATTGGTTGGTTTATCATTTAAATCAAACACAATATAATTTTCTTGAGTCACAGGAATCATATTATTAAAATTTACTACTCCATATTTCCATTATTAATTTTTAATAAGTCAATAGTATTTTTTAACTTTTTATGTTTTTCTTTGGGACTGGATAGTGGAGCAAAATATTCGCATTTGTCTATTTTAAACAATATTCCGACAAACGGTCTAAGTTCTTTATTACCAGCATTATACACCACTCTATTATCAAATTTTCTTAAATAATCACAATAATTAGAATTAACTTTTACAATTTTAATTTTTTTATACATCAGTTACCTCCTTTTTTGTTAAGTCAAATATATCACAAACAAATGTATTTGTAAATAAAAATCAAAAAGATTAGAGTATGCTCTCTAATCTTCTTTTTTAGCTGCCATTTATAGGCTGGCTTCACCTGCTTTTTTAATCGCTATATTTGAGTAACCATACTGGTTATTCAGTATGACTACAAACTTCATTTTTTGAAGTGTTATAGCATTATTATTATATGCATAAATGAATATAATAAATCATTTATGTGAATATAATATAACACATTTTAATAAAAATGTCTACTTTAGTATAAAAAGTTCTAGGGCTAAATCTTTATTTAAAGTACCTGTTTTGATGCCAATATCAATATTTGCTAAATCATTTAAATATTTAAGTAAAGTTTCAGATGTGTAGTTTCGGCCATTTTGAATAGCTAATTTTACTCTATAAGGATGAATTTTTAAAATACTGGCTATATCTTTTTCACTATATCCTTTTTTAAATAATTCTTTAGCTTGATACATTATTCTAAATTGATTTGCTAAAATGACTACTATTTTTATGGGCTCTTCATTCATTTTAAGCATTTCATAATAAAGCTCTAAAGCTTTTTCTTTATCTTTTTTTACTATATAATCAATTAATTTAAATATATCTATTTCGATTAATTTGATAGTTAAATTTAATATATCTTCATCAGTAATGTTTTTATCATTTCCCTTATATATTTTAATTTTATTAATCTCATTTTGAATAATTAATGGGTTATTTCCAATTCTATCTATAAAAAGATTAATTGTTTTGTAATCTATATTATATCCTTTAAACAATTTTCTAACTAGACTAATGGTATCTAATTCATCATTATATTCTAATACTTTACCTTTCTCTTTAATTAATTTTGTTATTTTTTTTCTAGTATCTAATTTGTCATTATGAACAATAAATATTAATGTAGTATTTTCATTAATGTTATCTAAATATTTTTGAACTATTTCACTATCCTTAGAAGTGGAACCTGTAAACATATCCGCATTCTCAATGATAACTACTTTTTTATCTTCAAAAAGTGATAAGGTTTGTGCATCTTCAATAGCAAGTGATAATAAATCATTATTTAAATCATATCTACTAATATTCATTTCATCTATATTTTTGCATATCTTTTTAATTTCTTCGTTAATTTGAAATTCTTTTGTTCCATATAACAAATATACCATAAAATCACCTATATCAAGTATATCATATTTAAAAACACCTTTAAAGGTGTTTAATTATTGAAAAATTCATCATTTGCTTTAGTTATTTCTTCATATTTGTTATTTAAGTTGTTTGTTTTTAATCTACCATATTTTCTTATGCCAAAGATAAGTACAGCTACAAAAGCCCCTGCAAATACAGCTCCTAAAATTATTTGAAGTATATTTGGTAAAGATAAAATTATTGTTGTTTTATCAAATGTTAATGTTAAAGTTCCAGATAATACAAATAGTGCGACTAAACCATAACCAGCATCTTTATTAAATGTTAAACGGCCTAATAAATATATATTGGCAAAAGGTATCCATGCCATAACTGATGGCTCTCCATATAATTTTTTGTTGAATTTGTTTAAAAATATTGCTAAAGCGGCATAACAAGCAACAACTATTAAAATAACAAAAATCATAAAGAAATAAAAAAATCCTGATATTTCTTCCATAAAAATCCTCCCCTATTATTCTTTTGGTTATTTTAACCTTAATATCATTTTACCATAAAAAAAAGATAATTGATAGCAAAATTAATTATCTTTTGGAATTTCGAAATAAAATGTTGCACCTTTATCAGAACTTTCAACTCCATATTTGTAATTATGCATTTGTAAAATGTTTTTAACAATTGATAATCCTAAACCAGTACCATAATTATTTCTTTTGTGTTTTTTATCACTGTGGTAATATTTATCCCATATATGTTTTAAATCTTCTTTTTTTATTCCTTTACCAGTATCCTTAATTTCTACTTTATAAAAATGCTTTTCCTCTATTATATTAATATAAACCTTTTTATCTTCGCCAGTATAATTAATTGCATTATTTATCAAATTATAAATTACTTGATATATTCTTTTATAATCAGCATTTATGATAACATCATCAGTATAATTAAATATAAATTGATAACTTTCTTTTTCGGATAAGATATTAAATTTTTTGACTATTTGTTTAATAAGTTCTATTAGATTAATTTTTTCTTTTTTTAGTGTTTCGTTACCTGATTGTACAGCTGATAAATCTAATATATCATTGACAAGTAAAGTAAGTCTATCGGTTTCATCTATAATAATATTTAGATTTTCATCCATTTTTTCTTTATTGTTATAAGTTATATCTCTAACCATTTCTGCATAAGCCTTAATCATTGTAAGTGGGGTTTTTAAATCATGAGAAACGTTGGCCATTAAATCTCTTTTTAAAGTTTCGGTTTTATAGAGTTCTTCTTTCGCATACTTTAAAGAATCAGCTAGTTCATTAATTTCATAGATATCACTTGAGGCGTTAAAGTTTGCATCAAAATTTCCATCAGCGAGTTTCTTAGCTTCATCACTAATTTTAATAATTGGTTTTGATAATTTTTTAGATATAAAATAACCTATTATCAAAGATAAGATAAGTACAATAATTGTTGTAATAACAAACTGATTGCTGAGGATTGTAATAGTTGAATCTAAAGGCTCTAAAGAGGCGTTTATAAAAGCATACATATCTTTATCTAATTTTAAGGCATATATTAAAGTTTCGTTTTTAAATTCTTCATTAATTAAATTGTAATGTTGTTCTAAAAGACCACTACTTATAAAATCTTTTTTAACTTTAAAATTTTTATTTCCAAATTCCATACATCCTTTATTGGAAACGGTTGAAACATATATATCATCACCGTATATTTCAATACATATATCTCTTTTTTTGGCAATGCTTTCAATATAATTTGAACTTAGATGATTAACTTTTCTAAGTTCGGTTGCGGCTTTATCTAGTTCACTTGTCTTATAAGATTTATAATATGAATCTAAAAAAACAATTTGGAAAAACCATAGAAAACATAGGATAAATATAGAAAAACCAATTAAAAAAAGCCAAATATTGATTTTTAAACTGTTTGTTTTAGTGTTTTTTAATTGATATTTTATTTTCCTGATAAACTCTTTAATCTTCATCTTTTACCACAAATTTATATCCTACGCCTCTAACTGTTGTAATTAAATCTCTATATGGACCCAAATTATTTCTAAGCATTTTAACATGGGTATCAATTGTTCTATCATCTCCAAAGAAATCATAACCCCATATTTTATTTAAAAGTTGATTCCTAGATAAAGCGATATTTTCATTAGTTACAAAGTAACATAATAATTCGTATTCTTTAAGGGTTAATTTAATCTCTTTACCATCGATATATACTGCATGGCCTGGATAGTCTATCTTTAAACCTTGATATTCGTAAGTATCTGGTGTCATTTTACCACTTCTTTTTAAAATGGCTTTTATTCTAGCTAAAAGTTCTTTAGGACTAAATGGTTTAGTTAAATAATCATCTGTTCCTAAATCAAAACCTCTTAATTTATCATATTCTTCATTGCGCGCTGATAATATGATTACAGGAATATTATTTATTTTTTTAACTTCTTCTAAAAAGGTCATACCATCCATTTTAGGCATCATAATATCTAATATTATTAAATCAATTTTTTCATTTTGAATAATATCTAGAGCTTCTAAACCGTTTTCGGCTTCGACGGTTTCATAATTTTCAGTTTCGGCATATGTTTTAATAACATCTCTTATAAGTTTTTCATCATCAACTATTAGTAAACGCATAAAATCATCTCCATATTAATTATATATAATAAGTGTGAAAATTTAGTGAAAAAAAGTTTTATGCTACCATAGAAACTTTTCTAGCTTTGCATAAAACTTTAACTTTATCATCTTTAGTCATTGCATCAGTTAATACTTCTTCTTTACCTTTAATAACTTTTATATTACATTGTGGTTTGGTTACTTGTAGAGGTATTATTCTAGCAATCATATGATTTAAACTAGTTTTACCTTTTTCATCTAAATATATATTAGCAAGATGTTTTATACTAATAGTATTTTCAGAAATAAAATCATCTAATTTTTGTTTGTCTTCTTTAGTGATATTATCTAAATTATTAGTTAAATCATATATTTCTTTAACTAATTTAAAATCAATAACATCATGTTCTTCATTATATGTTTTAAGAGCATTTCTAATACTTTTTAAATAAGAAATTTTATCTTTTACCATACAATCACTTCCTTTTTTAGACATGTTTAATTATACCTCTAAAACGACAACTTGTCAAGTTGTGTCAATTTTTTTAATTTCTGTTAATAATTTTCTTGACAAGTGTTTTTTCATTTTGAATATATCTTCGCTCATAAATACTAATTATTTTTTGCCTTAGTTTTAAAAAATCTAAAAAACTAACATCAGTTTGATTTAAAAATAAATCCATATTTGCAATTATACTAACCGCTTCTTCTAAAGTCATACTTTTTTTTAGTTCATCTATTAAACTAAATATATCGTTGTTAAAATAGTCTTTCATCATATCTTCTTTATTTTCGTAAAAGTTTTCAAGTTCAAGTGCTAGATAGGTTAAATATATATAACCTTCAGTTTTACTTTGGAATAATCTTTGATTTAAAAGTTCGGTATATCCTTCGTTTAAACCATTACAAAAAAGGCCAGCTTTTTTAAACGTAGTGCTAAAACCAACCATATTATATTCATTATTACTTGAAGCTACATGTAATAATTCATGATATAAAACTTCATTTTTATCACTATATATTTTTATTTGATTTTTCATAGGAATATATGTGCCAGTCGTTATAACCCCTCTATTATTTTCAGCTTCTTTAAAAGAATGATACTCAATAGAAATATCTTCTACTTTATCCATAAATTTTATAAGGCTTTCTTTAGGCATTATATTAATCATACTTTGAATAAATATATATATTTTGTTATTTTCTGTTTTTAATTTTTCTAAAATATTTTCAAATTTTTCATTTTCTTCTTTAGAAAAATGAGCGACTATTTTTTTGTTAGGTTTGATAATTCCTCTACTAAAAGATTTAATTAAACTTTGTTTTTGTTTTTCGATGTTTTCCATGCTATTTTTTAACCGTTCTTTTTTTTCTTTATGAGATTTATATATTTTTTTGCCATCATAATATAACATGAGACTATTTAGACCTATAAATATAACAATATAAATTTTTATGAATATATCCATTATAATCATTCCTTTTTTCGTATTATAACAAACTTTAAATAAAAAGAAAAGCAAGTTTTTAAACTTACTTTTCAAACTGTGAGTTATATAAATTTGCATAAAAGCCATTTTGCTTCATAAGTTCTTCATGATTTCCTTGTTCAACAATATTTCCTTCTTTCATAACTAAGATTAAATCAGCATTTTTAATGGTTGATAATCTATGAGCAATGATAAATGAAGTTTTACCTTCAGTTAATTTATCCATGGCTGTTTGCACTAATTCTTCAGTTCTAGTATCAACATTAGAAGTTGCTTCATCTAAGATTAAAAATGGTGTTTCTTTAATCATTCCTCTTGCAATTGTAAGCAACTGTCTTTGACCAGCTGATACACTTTCGTTATCAGTAAGTGCAGTATTATATCCTTTAGATAAAGTTCTAATAAAATGGTCTAATCCAACTTCTTTACAAACTTCTTTAACTTTTTCATCTGAAACATCTTCTCTATTATAAACTATATTTTCTTTAATGGTTCCTTCGAATAACCAAGTATCTTGAAGAACCATTGTAAATAAATCGTGAATATTTTCTCTAGTTAATTCTTTTGTTGAAACTCCATCAATTTTTATATCTCCAGAATTTATATCATAAAATTTCATGAGTAAATTAACCATAGTTGTTTTACCTGCTCCAGTTGGACCTACAATAGCTATTTTTTGACCTGGTTTAGCATGTGCTGTAAAATTTTTGATAGTTGGGTTATCATTACCATCATATTTAAAGACAACATTTTCAAAATCAATATATCCTTTAACTTTATCAATATCTAATTTTTGAGTGGTTTTTTCTTTGCTCATTTCTTCTTCATCGATAAAATCAAATACTCTTTCACTGGCAGCAGCTGTTGATTGAAGTGAGGTCATTGCTTGAGCTATTTGTGAAAGTGGATTTGTAAATAATCTAACATATGTCATAAATGCAACAATGACACCAAATGAAATTTGTCCATTCATTGTAAGCATAGCTCCAACGATACATACGGCTACATATCCAAAGTTACCAATAAAAGCCATTATTGGTTGCATTAAACCTGATAAAAATTGACTTTTCTTATTACTTTGACATACTTTATCATTATATTTATTGAATTTTTCGCTAGCTTCTTCTTTACCATTATAAGCTTTTACAACATTTAAACCAGAATATATTTCTTCAATATGGCCATTTAGATTACCTAGTTCTGTTTGTCTTTGTAAGAAATATTTTTGTGAGTTTCTTAAAATTAAAGCCATACCAATAAATCCAATTAAACTTGATAAAATGGCTGTTAAAGCTAAAATCCAGTTAGTTACAAACATCATAATAATACTACCTAAAAATAATGTTATACTACTAACTAATGATGCAAGCGATTGATTCATTGACATAGCAATCATATCGACATCGTTGGTTATTCTAGATAATATATCACCTGTTTGGTGTTTGTCAAAATATTTTAAAGGTAATTTATTTATTTTTATAGATATTCTACTTCTTAAATTATTTGCAAATTTGTTTGCGACATCAGTCATGCATATTGATTGAATATATGTAAATAATGCACTTGTTAGATACATACATACTAGTAATAAACAAATTGCTTTGATTTTATCCATATCCATAATAGGATTAATTACTTCTTTAATACTTGTAGGTAAAGTATCTAGTTTATTATACAATTCAGTTTGTGAAGCATTTTTATCCATACTACTTAATGTTTTCAAATATTTATATTGGTCGTTTGGACTTATTTTAATGCCATCAATAGTTATTTCTTCAAAAAATATTTTTTGTAAGTTTTTGGATAAATTAACATTCTTGGAATCTTTAGATATATTAATGATATTTAATTTATCTTCAGTAGTTATGTTAATTCCTTCGTATTTAGAATTTTTGAATATTTTATTTAAAATTGTTTGTGGTAAGGTACTTAAATCTGAAAAGGCTTCACTAGGATTATCTTCCATCTTATTTAATATTTCTCTAAATTTTGTTTTATCTTCTACATTAATATTATTATCACTTAAAATGTTTGTAATATTACCTTCAGAAACATCTGGATTTAATATTTTTGGAAGTATTTCTTTTAATTTATCTTCATTTAAATTTTCATTAACCTTTTTATTTAAAGCTTCCATATTGTCTTGATTAATAACTAAACCTTTAGATATTTCATCGGTTAAATCTGATAATCTATCAGGAGCTAGGATTGATAATACTGAGCCAAGTATAGCTAAAGTAAAGGCTATAATAATTAAGGTTTTATAGGTATTAAGCTCTGTAAATAATCTTTTGATAGCTCCTTTAAAATCTCTAGCTTTTTCATAAGTTGGACCACCTCCTGGTCCATGATTTGGTCTAGGCATTTTCTAATTCCTCCTTTGATAATTGTGATAAAGCTATTTCTTTATAGACATCACAATTTTTTAATAATTCTTTATGAGTGCCTATACCGACACATTTACCACTATCCAATACAACAATTTTATCAGCATTCATAATAGTTCCTATTCTTTGAGCTACTATTAAACTAGTCGCATCTTTAGTGTATTTTTTTAATTCTTTTCTTAAAACAGCATCAGTTTTATAATCTAAGGCGGAAAATGAATCATCAAATATATATATTTCTGGGTCTCTCGCAATGGCTCTAGCAATAGCTAATCTTTGTTTTTGACCACCAGATACATTACTGCCACCTTGGGCGATATGTGTTTCATATTTGTTATCCATTTTTTCAATAAATTCACTTGCTTGCGCTACTTCAGCGGCTTCTTTTATCTTTTCTTGAGTTATTTCTTTTCCGTTATCTCCATATGAAATATTATAATTAACTGTACCTGCAAACATAACGGCTTTTTGAGGAACATAGCCTAATTTATTATTTAAAGTTTCTGGTTTATATTCTTTAACATTAATTCCATCAATCAACACTTCACCTTCAGTCGCATCATAAAATCTTGGAACTAAATTAATTAAAGTTGATTTACCAGAACCTGTTGAGCCGATAAAAGCAATTGTTTCTCCTTTATTTACTTTAAAAGAAATGTTTTCTAAAACATATTCATCTGCGTCTGGATATTTAAATGATACGTTTTTAAATTCAACTGTTCCTTTTTCTTTAGTTTCTCCATCAAATGTACCTGGAATAATATTTTGTTTGGTATCTAAAACTTCATTTATTCTTTTAGCAGATACTTCGGCACGTGGTATCATCATAAATATCATAGCTAACATTAAAAATGACATAATTACTTGCATAGCATATGAACTAAAGACAATCATATTACCAAATAAAGTTATTTTATCTGCCAAAACAGAATTTTGAATTAGACCTGCTCCAATAAAATATATAGATAAAGTTAATCCATACATAATTAAATACATTACAGGCATCATAATAGCAAATTTCTTTTGATTGAATAATTGCATATTAGTTAATTTATCATTTGTTTCATCAAACTTATTTTCTTGGTATTTTTCGGCATTAAAAGCTCTTACTACTCTAATACCCGTTAAATTTTCTCTAGCTAAACCGTTTATTTTATCAATCAATTTTTGAACTATTTTAAATCTTGGAATAACAATTATCATAAGCATAGTAATAACACCTAATAAGATTAAGACAGCAACTCCTGTAACGGCACTCCACTGCCAACCTTTATTTAATATTTTAGTGATAGCCCATACAGCGGTAATAGGTGCTTTAACTAATAATTGAAGTCCCATAGCAACAAGCATTTCTATTTGGGTAACATCATTTGTTGTTCTAGTAATTAAACTGCTTGTTTGAAAATTTTTAACTTCTTCGGTATCTAAATTTTGAACTTTATCAAATATTTGTTTTCTTGTGTTTTTAGAAAATTCTGAAGCAATATATGAGGCAAAGTATCCTGCACCAACGGCAAAAATTAAACTGCCTAAAGCACATAATACCATATAGCTACCGTTTAAAATTATTTCACTCATTTCACTGCCTTCAGTTTGAACTAGGACTGTAATTTCAGACATATAGTCAGGAATTTTAAGTTCTAACCATACTTGGCCAACAATTAAAATAATACAAAATAATGCGAATAACCATTCTTTCTTAGTTAAATTTTTTAATAGTTTTAACATATTTTCATCCTTTCTTCTTTTATGTTTTGATTCATTTTAGCCAGCACTGATAAAAAAATATCTAAATCTTTTTTATCAATTCCTTTGGTAACAACGTTTTCAGCGCTGTTTAAACTTTTTTTGACTGTTTCAAAATTAATAAGAGCTTTATCGCTTAGGATAATTTCTTTTATTCTAGTATCATTTTTATCTGGAATTTTATAAATAAGGCCATTTTTTTCCATTGTTTTTAAAATTTCAGATAATGTAGCTCTCCTTAAATTTAAAGCATTACCAATATCTCTTTGATAAACTTTATCGCCTTTTTTTGAGAGTATATAATGAAGAATTTGCATTTGCGCAGGTGTTGGAAATTCTTTTTTTTCTACTTTAGTTTCACATATATATCTAATAATTTCGTGATTTAAGTTTTTTATTTGATAAGTTACTCTTAACTTTTCCATAAATCCACCTTCTTTAACACCTGTAGTACATTTTATTACTTATTATAAAAATTGTCAATAACCTAACAATTTAATTTTGTGTTTTACATATTTTACCATAATTGGCGTTTTAAAAAGATAAGCAGAACTTATCTTAATTGTTGATGTGGTGATGAATTTGCGGAGTATTTTTGGTTATTTTAGCAAAGGTGTAACCGTTTGTTTTAGCATATTTAATAATATCTCTTAGGGCATCTTTGGTTGAGACTTTGGTAGATAAGTCATGCATTAAAATTATATTAGTTCCACTATGTAGTCTATTCGTTACATTCATATAAATGTCTTCTTTAGTTAAATTTCCCGAAGCATCTTCACTATCGATGTCCCAGTCAAAATAGTAAAATGATTTTTCTGTTAATGCACTAGTTATTCTAGTGATGATACCAAGATTATATTTTTTAGATATAGTGTTAGAAGACCCGCCCGGCAATCTTATAATCCTAGATTTAACTCCCGTTATCCTAAAGACTTTTTGTCTAATATTATTTAAGTCATTAAAGTAATTTTCATCAGATGAATAAACATAACTATAATTATGGGTTGAGGTATGAAGACCAATAGTATGGTTTTCAGCTTGCATTCTTCTTACTACATCAGCATATTTATCAATTTGTCTTTCAGTGACAAAGAATGTTGCTGGAACATTTTCATCTTTTAAAATGTCTAATATTTCTTCTGTTAAGTAACTAGGTCCATCATCGAAGGTTAAATAGACTGTTTTGTCAGAAATTATTGATGGATTAATATTTTCTTTTTTTATTTGTTTTTGTTTAGGGTAATTTATTTTTTTATTATAATTAACTAAAGGTTTTATTTCTTTAAAAGTTTGTTTTGGTACATTTATTTTAATTAAATAATTTATAAAAAAAGCAATATTTAAAAACAAACAGATAATGATGATTATAGGAATTTTGTATTTTGTAATATATTTTTTAATATTTTGATACTGCATACTTCTCACCTACTACAATTATACCTTAAAATATAAGCTTTTTCAAAGTTTTTACTATATTAATATAAAAGTCTACTGTTTTAGTAGACTTAATTATTTACGCTGTGAGTTACCATAGGAGTTGACATGGTTATTTTATCAAAAGTATAACCATTATTTTTGCCATATCTAATGATGTTTCTCAAAGCATCTTTTGTATAAGTTTTAATATCATGCATTAAAATAACATTTGCTCTATTTTTACTTAGTGATTTAATGACATTATTATAAACTCCACTTGGGCTTGTTGTTTCACCTGCATCACCTGATGATATATTCCAATCAAAATAGTGATAGCCCTTATTTACAACATCTTTAGTTAAAGTGCTCATAATACCTTTCGAATATTTTTTAGAAATTGTATTTGATGAACCACCTGGAAATCTAATTATTTTCGATTCATAGCCGGTTATTCTTTTAACTCTATTTTGAATTTGTAATAAATCATTATAATAACTATTGACTGATTTATAGACAGTAGCATAGTTATGTGAGGCGGTGTGAAGACCTACTGTATGTCCTTCATCAAATTCTCTTTTGATTAGGGAATCTGGTCCACTATTAGTGACAAAAAATGTTGCTTTGACGCCTTCATCTTTTAAAATATCTAATATAATATTTGTAGTACCTTGTTTGGGTCCATCATCAAAGGTTAAATATATGACTCCCTTACCAGAGGCTGAATTATAAGTTGGTTTTGATACCACTTTAACAGTTCTTTCTACTATTGTTTGATTACCGGAAGAATCTTTTACAGTATAAGTAATCTTATATGTTCCTAATTTATTTATATTTACACTACCGCTTTTAACCACATTACTTGTAATATTCCCATCACAGTTATCAGTTGCTGTATAACCTGGATCAGTCCAAGCATTACCTAAATATAAGGTTATAGTTTTATTCCCTTTTAAAGTAATGGTTGGGACTGTTTTATCTTCTATACTAATCTTTCTAGTTATTTGAGCTTGATTGCCAGAAGAATCTTTGACTGAGTAAGTGATTACATTATCTTTAGTGGTTACTTTGACTTTTTTAGTGATATCCCCATCGTAGTTGTCGGTGGCAGTGTATCCTTCTTCTTTATATTCACCATTTGGACATATAGATATATTTTCATTACCTGTTAATGTTATAATAGGCTTTTCATCATCAATAATTTTTACAGTTCTTGTTTTTTTGAAAGTAATACCGTTAATTTTAACTTCATAAGTTACTTTGTAAGTTCCTAATTTTTTTAAATTAATATTTTTTTTGATTTTAACTTTTTTTGAATAATCTTTCCCAAATTTAGTTATTTTGTAACCAGATTCTTTATATGTTTCTCCATATTTTAATTCAATAGTATCACCTTTATTAAGTTTAAATTTTGGTGGTATAAAAAGAAAAACCATAGTTCCAACAAATAATACAATAATAGCTATAATTCCAATAACATACTTCTTTTTCATACAATACTCCTATTTATATATTTTAAAAATTTTTTTAAAGAATATTTATAATTATAATTTTTTACATAATACTATCTAAAATTATTATATCATTAAAATTACTTAATTAAAATTTCTCCTGTCATTTCTTTAGGTACTTTTATGTTTAAAAGTGTTAATACAGTTGGGGCAATATCGGCTAATTTACCGTTTTTAAGTTTGATATTTTTAGTAACTAAAAATGGTACAGGATTTATAGAATGAGATGTAATTACGTTATTATTATCATCTAACATATAATCACAGTTGCCATGGTCAGCTGTTATAATTAATATACCATTTAATTCATTTATTTTTTGATATATTTTGCCAATACATTCATCTACACTTTCTATTGCTTTAACTGTTGCTTCAAAGTTTCCAGTATGACCAACCATATCGCCATTCGCAAAGTTTAAGATAATAACATTGTAATTTTCCATTTTAGAAAGTAATGTATCAGTGATTTCATAAGCGCTCATTTCTGGTTTTAAATCATAAGTTGCAACTTTAGGAGACGGAATTAATATTTGGTCACAGTTATCTAATTTTGTTTTATTTTCTCCATCAAAGAAATAAGTTACATGGGCATATTTTTCAGTTTCGGCAATTCTTAATTGTTTTAAATTATTTTTCATTAAAACTTCTCCTAAATAATTATTTATTTTAGTATGTTTAAATAAATTGGTGCATATAACGTTGCTATCTACGGGCATCATTGTAACTAATTTTAAGTTAGGAATAAACTCTCTTTCAAAATCTTTAAAATCAGGATTAGTAAAAGCTGTAAATAATTCTCTTAATCTATCTGGTCTAAAATTAAAGACTAAAATACCATCATTTTCTTTAATGTTGATATCATAAGTTTTAAAGGGCTCTATAAATTCATCGGTAATATTATTTTTATAACTTTCATTTATGGTATTTAAAATGTCTTTAGCTTCTTTGTTTTGTGTCATATTATCGTAGGCTTTTTTTATTCTATCCCATCTATTATCTCTATCCATTGCATAATATCTACCAGAAACACTCGCAATTTTTCCAGTATTTGTTTCTTTTATTTTATCTTCTAATATTTTTATAAAGTTAATAGACTCATTGGGAGTTGTATCTCGGCCATCGGTAAAAATGTGATAGTATATATTTATATTTTCATTTTTTAATATATCTATTATGCCTAATAAATGATTAATGTGGGAATGTATTCCTCCATCACTTAATAAACCGCATATGTGCAGATTTGAATTATTAACTTTAACATGATTGATTAAATCTCTAAATTCTTTATTATCTTTTAGTGTGTTATTTTTTAAAGCATCATTTATAATATCAATTGACTGTTTAGGGACTCTACCTGTTCCTATATTTATATGTCCTACTTCACTATTACCCATTTGCCCTTTAGGAAGACCAACTGAAGGACCACTGGCTTCTAATAATGAATGAGGATATTTATTAAATAATTTATCTAAATTAGGTGTGTTTGCTGTATATAAAGCGTTTCCATGAGTTTCTTTTCTAATACCAGTTCCATCTAAAATACAAAGTAATAACGGTTTCATAATATCATCCTTTCTATACTAAACAATTATATCATAAAACGTTAAAAATAAACCAGATTTAATCTGATTTACCTATAAAAATTAATGATTGTTTCAATATTAAATTGTAATAATAAAAGTAAGGTAGCGCCCGCAGCTAAAAATGGTCCAAAAGGTAAAATATGATTTTTCTTTTTATATAAAATTAATAAGGCTATTGGTAAGCCGATTAAAGAGCCTACAAATATTGATAATATAGCTATTGGATAAGTTAAAACCATACCAAATATAAAGAGTAATTTAATATCTCCTCCACCCATGGACTCTTTTTTAAATAGAAAATCGCCTAATTTTTTAAGTAAAAACATGGTTAGGAAAGCTAGTGTTCCATTTAATAAACTATATAAGGCTGCTTCTAAACCATTAATGCATAATATTTCGGCAAATAAAATGATTGCGAAAGTAATTAAAACTTCATCGGGTATTATAAGGTAATGATAGTCACTTATAACTATAATAATCATCATTGAAATAAATGTTAAGGCAATAATTAAATTTAAGTTTAAACCAAATGATAAATAAGCCAAAACAAATAATATACCTGTTAAAGTTTCGAATATAGGATAAAATAATGATATTTTTTTTTGACAGTGCTTACATTTACCGCCTTGAAAAATATACGATAAAATAGGTATTAATTCAAAGAAAGTTAATTTATGATTACAATTGGTACAATGACTTGGTGGATATACAATTGATTCTCCTTTTGGTAATCTATATCCAACTACATTGTAAAAGGAACCAAAGATGGTTCCTATTATGAATAAAAATATACAAATAATTATTTCCATAACATCACCTTTAGGCTTGAATTTGACTATACATTGAAAACATTGGTACAACAATTGATAATACGATTACTCCAACCATCGCTGTTAACATAATAATTAAAGCTGGTTCAACAAATGTTTTAATACGTGTAACTGAATTTTTATGTAAATCTTGATAATATAATGATATTTTATACATCATTTCTGGTAGTTGACCACTTCTTTCTCCAGTAACAATCATTTCATAAGCTGGCAATGGAAAGGCCCACTGGTTTTTAAAGGCTAATGAAATTGATTTTCCTTGAGAAATATTGTTTATTGCTTTTTGAATTAATTCTTTATATATTTCATTATTAGTTACTTTATTTAAAATTTTCATACTATCTGTGATAAAAACATTATGTGAAAGCAAAGAAGAAAATGTTTTAGTAAATGTAGTTACTTCTTTATATATGATAACACTACCAAATACTGGAAGATGCATTAATATCCATTGTACTGTTTTTCGATATGCTTTAACATTTTTATATAAATAAATACTTAAAATTAATAATATAACAATGGCTATTCCTATGTATATAATATATTTTTGTAAAAATTGACTGAGTGCTAAAACGGCAGAAGTGATTGCTGGTATTTTAGTGCTATCCATTGTGTTATAAATTTCGATAAATTTAGGAACTACATATAGCATGATGAATGTTCCAACTCCAATTGCAATTACAAAAATAATTGCGGGATACATCATTGCTGTAATCATTGCTTTTCTAGTAGCTTCTATTTCTGTAAAATAGGCTTCCATATCATCTAATGTTTCTGGAAGTTCTCCTGTCATTTCTGCGGTTTTAACCATATTAATTAAAATATTAGGGAAAGTGTTTCCTTGTTTAGCAAGTGCTTCACTAAAACTTTTTCCAGTAGTTAAATCATAACTTAATGTGGCTAAAATTCTTTTATATTTTTCATTTTTAAATTGTTTTGTTAATATTTTTATAGCCTCGGCTAAGGGAATACCAACTTTTAAATAAGTAGAAACTTGAGCCAAAAAGAAAATTAAATCATGTGTTTTAAATTTATCCCCTGTTTTTCCAACACTATTATGTGAAAAATTTATCCATATATTTGTTTTAATTTTATAAATTTTATATCCCTGAGTTTTTAAATATGAATGCACTTCAACTAAAGAATATGCAGCGAAATAGCCTTTTACTATTTTTCCTTCTGGATTTCTTGCAATATATTCATAAATACGTTTTTTGCTTGTTTTTTTTGCTTCAGGGCCATTATAATTAATTATCATTTCCTGAGTATCTTTATATTTATCTTTAATTTCAGTGCTGCCAATTTTTGTGTTTAATAATTTACTTAGTTTTTTTGAAAAAGATTCTTTTTCTTTTGGTGTATCTTTGTTAGTCTTTATGTTTTTTTCTCTATTATGTTCAGCTAATAATAATTCGGTTTTTTTATAACGATTTTCGGTTTTTTGTGATTTGATAACAGGCTTTTTTGCTGTGTTAGTTGGGGTAAATAGCTTTGCCATAATAGTTGGAAATGCCATTATTCCCAAAAAGACATATCTAAAAAATTTACCGATAGCTTTAAATAATTCTATAATACCATGATAGACATAAATGAATGGGGATAACAAAAATTTAAAGTTCATTTTAACACCTTCCTATTCTTTTATGCTAAATTTATTATAACATAATAATTTTTAAAATAAAACTTTTTTTATTTAAATCATATAATATTTTAGAAGGGGGCTAGAATCATGAATTTTTATAATCCCTATTATTATGTTATTCCTACGACTAGTGCTGGATTAGGGCGTGGATTATTTGGTGGAGCTCTACGCAATGGTATTAATTGGAGTGGAATTTTAAATGGTGCTCAAAGAACTTTAGGGTTAGTAAATCAAGCAATTCCTTTAGTTAAACAAGCGGCTCCTATGATGAGAAATGCTAAAACAATGTTTAAGGTTATGAATGAATTTAAAAAAGTTGATACACCTGTTAGCAAAAATAGTAATGAAAACAATGTTCATAATAGTAATACAATTACTGAAAATGAAACTACCAATTATAATAGTGGGCCAACCTTTTTTCTTTAATTATTTAAAAGAAAATTTTATATACTAATTAAAAATACTCCTAAAAATTAAATAGGAGTATTTTTAATTTGTTTGAGTAAATTTCCATTTTTGGGAAGCTGTTTTATTACATGTATACAACTGTATTTTTGTTCCATTAGCTATTTGTACTCCTCCATCACTGCCTCCACCATTATAAGAAATCATACCTTTATTCATTGTAACATTTCCATCAACCATATAAAGACCGCCTACTGTTTTTCCATAATTTTGATTAATTTCTCCTCCATTTGTTTTATAATCATAGGTTAATAGATATGTACTTGGGGCTTCTGGGTCTTTATTTTCTTGAGTATATTCAAATTCTATTTCTACTTCACTTGAAGTTGGCTCTCCTTCATAGTTTGGATTATATTCTATTTTTACATGAACTAATTTACTTTTTCCATGTTCTAAGACTTCTCCTTTGGTATATCCTGAGAAGGTTATTATTACCGCTTCACTATTTGAGTTTTGGGTATTTGTTAATATATCATTTAGTTTAGCATCTAAGGTCCCTCTATTTTCTATGGTTACATCATATTCCATGGCATCGCCTTTTTCATACAAATCGGCTTCCATTGAGGCTGTTAAGGTTGTCCATGATGGTTTTACTGTATTTTTGGCACTTCCTGTTGGAGTTCCATCTGTGACATTAGTTATTCTTATATCCCAGTTACTAGTTACTTTTGAAGTTCCTGAGATTTTTAATTCGGTATTAAATGCGGCATAGCCTATAACCATACATAATAGTACTCCTATTAAACTTAATATTATTATATTTCTTTTCTTTTTCCCTCTATGCATATTATTCACCAATTATATTATACCCCCCCCCCCATGAAAATTTCGAGTTTTTTTTTAATACAAAAGTAAAAAAAGAAACAAGGTTTTACACTTATTTCTTTATTTGGGGGTGGCGGGGGTATTTATTAATATGTCTAATGATTGATTAATATAAATAATTTCTTTAATTTGTTTCATATTTTTTTAAATATTCATCATAGGTCATCTGTTTATCAATATATGTTCCATCTTCTTTAATTAAAATTAATCTGTTGGCTAAGGTTGATATTAATTCAGTATCAAATGTTGAAAATACTATTGGTCCATCAAATTTAGCTAAACCATTATTTAATGAAGTAATTGATTCAATATCTAAATGGTTGGTAGGTTCATCTAAAAGTAATACATTACCTTTATTTAGCATCATTTTGGCAAACATACATCTTACTTTTTCGCCACCTGACAAAACATTTACCTTTTTTAATGCTTCTTCTGATGAGAACAACATTCTCCCTAAAAAACCTCTTACAAAACTATCTTCTTTATTTTCTGAAAATTTTCTTAACCATTCTACTAAATCTTCGTTTGTTTCAAAATATTTATCATGGTTTTTTGGAAAGTAGGATGTAATGACAGTTGTTCCTACTTTAATTTCTCCACTATCTGGTATTCTTTCTCCTGCTAATATTTGAAGTAATGTAGTTTTAGCAATTTCGTTTTCGCCAATTAGGGCAATTTTATCATCTTTTTTAATATTTAAAGTAAAGTTTTTTAATATATCTTTACCATCAATAATTACATTAATCTTACTTAATGTAATTATCTCTTTACCAAGTCTTTTTTCATAATCGAAATTAATATATGGATATTTTCTTGAGGATGGTTTTAGTTCTTCTAAGGATATTTTTTCTAATAATTTTTTTCTAGAAGTTGCTTGTTTAGATTTAGAAGCATTGGCAGAAAATCTCGCAATAAAGCTTTGTAATTCTTTAATTTTTTCTTCTTTCTTTTTATTAGCTTGTTTTATTTGTTTTTGCATTAATTCATTAGATTGATACCAAAAATCATAATTACCAATAGTTATTTGAATTCTTTCTCTATCAATATCACACATATGTGTACATACTGTGTTTAAAAAATGTCTATCATGAGATACTAAGATAATTGTTCCTTTATAATCAGATAAGAAATTTTCTAGCCAGATTTTACTTTGAATATCTAAACCATTAGTAGGTTCATCTAAGAGTAAGATATCAGGGTTACCAAATAAAGCTTGGGCTAGTAGTACTTTAACTTTATCTTTATCTTTTAAACTTTCCATTTTCTTATCAAATAATTCATTTGGAATGCCAAGACCAGCTAATAATATTGAGGCATCACTATCTGCTTGCCAGCCGTTTAAAGATTCAAATTCAGCTTCTAATTCGCCTACTTTAATACCATCTTCATTGGTAAAATCTTCTTTCATATATAAGGCATCTTTTTCTTTCATTATTTTATATAATCTATCATTTCCCATAATAACTGTATCTAATACGGTATAATCATTATATAAATTATGGTCTTGCTTTAAATAAGATAATCTTTCTCCTTTATCTTTTATAACTTCTCCAGTAGTGCTTTCAATTTGACCAGTTAAAATTTTAAGTAAAGTTGATTTACCAGCACCGTTTGCTCCTATTACTCCATAACAGTTACCTTCAGTAAATTCTAAATTAACATTTTCAAATAATACTCGTTTTCCATATCTGACGGATAAGTTTATTACTTTTAACATTTTTCATCACCTTTTATCATTATACAGGAAAACGTTTATTTTTCAAAGAAAAAAGATATTTATTCAATATCTTCTAATTTAACGCTGACAAGTTTACTAACTCCAGATTCTTGCATGGTTATACCATATAAAATATCGGCATATTCCATGGTTTTTTTCTTATGGGTTATTATTATAAATTCAGATTTTTCTTTTAATTTTTGAATATACTTTCCAAAGGTATCAACATTTGCTTCATCTAAAGCAGCTTCAACTTCATCTAATACACAAAACGGAGATGGTTTTGATTTGATAATAGCAAATAATAAACTAATAGCGGTTAATGTTTTTTCGCCGCCTGATAAAAGTGATATACTACTTAATTTTTTTCCTGGTGGACTAGCAACTATATCAATTCCTGTTTCTAAAATATTATCTGGCTCAGTTAATTTAAGTTTTGCATGTCCTCCTTTAAATAACTCTTTAAATGTTTCTGTAAAATTTTGATTAACTATTTTAAATGTATTAGAAAATTCACTAATCATTACTTTATCCATTTCATCGATAATTTCAAGTAATGTGTTTTCAGCTTGTGTTAAATCTTCTATTTGTTTATTTAAAAATGTATATCTTTCATTTACTTCGTTATATTCATCAGGAGCTGTTAAATTAACAATTCCTAATTCTTTGATTTTTTTCTTTAATTTACTGACTTCATTTCTAGCTATATTGACATCTATATCTAATTTGTAGTTTTCTTTAGCTCTATCATAAGTCATACTATAATTTTCTGTTAGATTATTTAATAAATTATCTAATTTTACTTCTAATCTGCTAGCTTTAATTTCCAAATCTTTTAATTCATTGGATTTTAAACTATAAAGACTATTTTCTTTTTTAAGAGAAGCTTCAAAATCTTCTAGTGTTTCATTTAAATTATCTTTTTCTTTATTTAAGGAGTTGAGTTCTTGTTCAGCTTCGGTTTTAGTTTTTAAAGCTGCATAATATTTATTTAAAATTTCTTCTTCTTCATTAGATAGACTACCTTCTAATATTTTATTATTGCTGTTGATATCAAAGGTTATTTGTTCTAACTCTAAATTTAAATTATTTAATTTGTTTTTTTCATTATTTATTTTTTCTTCTTTTAACATTTTATCTTTATTGATTAAATATATTTTATCTTCTTTAGCTTTTAAATTATAATCTACTTCGTTTATTTCATTTTCAAAATCTTTTATTTTAGTAATCAATAAGTCTTTTTTTCTTAAATCATTTTCTAATTCATATTTGTCACTTATAACGTTTCTGACTTTATTTTGTTTACCACCAGTCATTGAACCACCAACGTGGATAATTTCGCCATCTAAAGTAACTATTCTATAACGGTTATTTATTATTTTACTAATATTTACCGCACTATCTAAGTTTTCAGTAACAATTATATTACCTAATTGATTTAATATAATATTACTATATAAGTTATCATATTTAACTAAGTTACTAGCAATATCAATATAACCATTTATATTTTTAATTTTATATGATGTTTCATTATCTACGTATTTTGGCTTAATAATATTTAATGGGAAGAAAGTTGCTCTACCGATTTGTTTTAAATAATTAATTGCTTCTTTAGCTGCTTTTTCATCATCTACTATTATGTTGTTCGTATTATATCCTAAAGCGGTAGTAATGGCGAGAGAATATTTTTCTTCGGTTTCAATTAAATTACCTAAAGCATTATGAATACCTCTTAATTTTGGGTTATTTAAAACACTTTTAACAGGTAAAGGTAATGAGCCTCCTGATTCAATACTTGATTTTAAATTTTCTATTTTAAATTCTAGATTGTTATTTTCTCTAAGAATGTTAGTCAATTTAGTTTCTAAATCATTTTTCTTTTGTTTTATTTTATTTTGATTTTCTTCTTCTAAAGATAATTTATCATTTAAATTTTTTAATTCTATTTCTAGATGATAAATACTACCTTTTACTTCTTCTATATTATTTTTAGTTGCTAATTCACTTTCTTTTAAGGATAGAATATTTTGATGTAGTTTATAGTTTTCAGTTTGGTTTTTCTTTCTTTCTTCAATTAGAGTTTTTTTACTATTTAATCTTTCGGCTAAGGTAGTTAATTCTAAAATTTTTGATTGCATGCTTTTTATTTGTTCATCTAATTTATTAATGTTATTTTTATATTTTTCTATTTTAGCTTCGCTTTGATTTCCAGTAGTCATTAATTTTATAACTTCTTCATTTAATGTATCTATTTTATCTTTACTATTTTGGTATTCAAAATTTATATTGGTAATATCTTCAGTTATTAAAGCTATTTCTAAATTTTCTAGTTTATCATTTACGTTTTTATATTCTAAAGCTTTGTCTTTTGCTTCTTTTAAAGGTTCTAGTCTATCTTCTAATTCTTTAATAATATCATTAATTCTATTTTTATTATCGTGAGTTTTATCTAATTTTCTAATAGCTTCTTCTTTTCTTCTTTTGTATTTTAAAACACCAGAAGCTTCTTCAAGAATTATTCTTCTATCAATAGGTTTACTACTGATAATACTTTCGATTTTACCTTGTGAAATTATATTGAAACTTTCTTTGGCAATTCCGCTATCTAATAGTAAATTAGTTAAATCTTTTAGTCTTACTTTTTCGCCGTTTAAGAAATATTCATTAGTTCCATCTTTATAAACCCTTCTTTTTATTTCTACTTCATCGTATTCTAAAGGTAGATAATGGTCCATATTATCAAAGGTTAAAGATACTGATGCTACATTCATCGCATTACGTGATTTACTACCAGAAAAAATGACATCAGTCATTGTACCATCGCCTCTTAATGATTTTACTGATTGCTCTCCTAATACCCATCTAATAGCATCTACGACATTACTTTTTCCTGAGCCATTAGGTCCAACTATGCCATTAATGCCATTAATAAATTCTAAATCGGTTTTATCAGCAAAAGATTTAAAGCCATGGGCTTTCAATGATTTTAAATACATAATTATCACACCCTACACTATTAACAATTATACATTAAATTGACATTTTAGGCAATAATTAAACGCTTAATCCACATTTTATGAATTAAGCGTATGAATAATAATTTGATTTAAAAATGTTATTATTCGTAATTATTTGGTTTTACTATTTTTTGTATTTTCAATTAAATTATTGACATAATTTATGAAATTATTAGCATTTTCTTCGCTAATTTTAGTTACTAAGCCACTATTTTCTAGTCCTTGTAATTCAGGCAGACTATACCAAAAATTTTTAGTATAACTATATTGGTATACTAATCCATTTTCTTTTTTTAATAATACTAGATTACTTTTATCGATGTAATATTCTTTATTCATTCATACCACCTTTTAATAATTTAAAGGGATTATCTGGTGTTATTTTCTTCATTTTGATTTTGCCATTTTCTTTTTTTGGTTGATAAAAGTATTCGTTTGATGTTTCTAACATTGCATTTATTAAATCTGATTTACCATAAACCATTATTAAATTATTTGTACCTACTTCTAATCTTGTTCCATCTTCTAAAATAACTGTTGATATGTCATCTCCTCTATTATGTGTACAATTACTTACTGGTAAAGTGAAATGACTTTTTCCAATAGTAACAATCGCATATTTCATTTAAATCTACTCCTTTTATTTCATTGTACCACAAAATAATAATTGAACAAAATGTCAAAATAAATTTTGACATTAGCTTACCTCACGGTAAGCTGTTTCTACTTCATAG
This sequence comes from uncultured Bacilli bacterium, assembly GCA_944329375.1. Classification (GTDB taxonomy): domain Bacteria; phylum Bacillota_I; class Bacilli_A; order RF39; family UBA660; genus Coprosoma. Next base: position 90,941 of record CALVIB010000002.1, read on the forward strand.
CAGCCTTAGGCTCCTCCATAGACCAATATCGGATAGTCGCTACCCTAACATATATTTATTTGT
>CALVIB010000003.1 GCA_944329375.1 uncultured Bacilli bacterium
TCAAATAAAGAAACCTGATGACTAGATGTATCAGATAATTTATCAAGTCTAACTCCTATCAATCTAATTCCATCTTCAGTATTCATTTCATCTAAAATATGACATGCTGTATTATAAATTTCTTCAGTTAAATTAGTCGCATTAACCAATTTTTTCTGATGACTAAACCGCCTAAAAAACTTATCCTTTAATGTAACCACAACCACAGATGCATATTTTTTTTGTTTTCTAAGCCTTATAGCCACATTCTCAGATAAAGCTAATAAATAAGGTTCTAATTCTTCCTTAGAAGAAATATTTCTATTCAAAGTAGTCTCATTACCAATACCTTTAGGAACAGATTCCTCACTAACTACAATATCAGACCCTTTACCATTCGCACTATCTATCATATCAAAAGCTTGATTTTTAAAATATTTATATAAAAAATCACTATCTGTATGCGCCAAATCATAAATAGTATTTATATTTAAATTATGTAGTTTAATAGCTGTTTTCTTACCTATACCAAATAAATCATCAACTAAAAGTGGCCACATTTTCGCCTCCACTTCATCATCAAACAACGTATGCACCTTATAAGGTTTAGAAAAATCAGAAGCCATCTTCGCACATAACTTATTATTACCAATACCTATATTAACCGTAAAACCTAATTTATCATAAATTTCTTTTTTTAACTTATAAGCAAATTCTACTTCGTTGCCATATAAATGTTTAACTGGAGTATAATCTAAAAAACACTCATCAATACTCATTTGTTCAATATCAGGTGAATAACTACGTATTAAATCAAGCATACTGTCACTCATTTTTTTATAAAAATTATAATCTGGTGGATAAACCTTTAAATTAGGACATTTCTTCTTAGCTTGAAATAAAGTTTCGGCTGTCACAACCCCTCTTTTTTTAGCAGGCATCGATTTAGCTAATACAATACCATGTCTAGCTTTCTCATCCCCACCAATAACTGCATAAGTTTTTCTAATATCTATTTTACTGCCTTTTTTTAAATATAAAACCGCTGTCCATGATAAAAAAGCATTATTGACATCAATATGCATAATAATTTTTTTCATAGACACCACCTCTATCAACATTATACCACGAACAATATTTCGAAAAAAGAAAAAATAATTAACAAAAAAGTGATGTTTATACCTAAAAAAACTTCTTTTTGACATAATATTTCTTCTATTTAGCTTAATATTCATAATGTTATCTAAATATAAAAAAGCACCTAACTCATTTACTTCAATGATTTAGGTACGCCAAACAAATTAATCACATCCAACATAGAAATATTGAATGTTTCTTTTTATTATATGAGATTTCTCCCATCTATATACATAATAACATTTTAACTTTCAAACAACGTTTTATCCCCTTTTTCCCCTATAATATTTTCCATAAGTAAACTTCTTTCTAGGTAAAAAAGAATAAGCAGTAGTTTGAACAAAATCATTAGCCATGGTTTTCATTTTATCTCCACCACGAACAGCATCCACCATTACCTTATATAGACCTAATCTTTCGGCAAAAATCATATCTAAATAAAATGAATCTCCAACCATCATAGTTGAATTGGGTTTTGCCTCATTATCAAACAAACTACTTTTAACTAAATTAAAATCTCCATAAAAAGGTTTTTTAGCCCCAGAAACAAAATTAACACACAATTTCCTAGCTACAGGCTCAACCCTTTTATATGAGCCACTAGAATAAAGACCTGGAACAATACCAACACATTTAATATGACTAAAAAGTTCTTCTAACATCCCAGGAATCTTTCTATCATCAAAAGGTAAAATAGTGCAGTCTACATCAAAAACAGCATATCTAATACCATTTTCGTATAACTTCAAATAATTTATATCATAGACACTTTTTTCATAAGTATCTGGTATAATGGACTCTAAATCCATAAATTTCTCCTCTTTTCTATGTTTTATAGTATATCATATTATTCAAATATGTCAAAATTACATTTTTTTTTAATATACTTTAAAACCTCTTCCTCAGTTTTACTAAAATTATCATAATTAGTTTCAAACCACTTAAGCTTCAGCTGATTACGAAACCAAGTATACTGTCTTTTCGCATACTTTCTACTCTTACTCTTAATCAAATCTATAGCCTCATCCAAAGTGATTTTACCATCAAAATAATCAAATAATTCTTTAGGTCCAATTGGTGTTAAAACCGCCTTAGACCTAATACCTAAATCATAAATTTCTTTAGCTTCGTTAACTAACCCTTCAGCCACCATTTTATCAACTCTTTTATTAATCTTATAATAAAGAATATCTCTATCAGTAGTTAAACCAATAAATATAGTATCATAAAGTAATTTAAAATCTTTCTCTTTTTCACTATATGGTTTACCATTAGCCTTATAATAATTAAGTGCACTAATAACTCTAACTCTATTATTTAAATGAATATTAGTGTTAGGGTCAACCTCTAAAAGCATTTTATAAAGTTCATCATTACTAACACCCTCATATTCATCATTAGCTTTATCCTCAAATTTATAATCATACAAAGCTGCATTAATATAAAGCCCTGTTCCTCCAACTAATATAGGTAATTTACCCCTAGCTAAAATATCATCAATTATTCTTCTCGCATCTTTTTGATAATCAAAAACTGTATAATCTTCTCTTAAATCTTTCTCATTAAATAAATGATGAACAATACCTTCCGTATCTTTAATCTTATTAGTCGCTATATCTAATCCCTTATAAATCTGTGTACTGTCCGCATTTATAATCTCTCCATCTAATTTATGAGCTAAATAAATACCCAAATCAGATTTTCCAGTTGCGGTAGGCCCCGTAATTACAATAACCATATTCTCACCTTACTTTATAAGCATACTATCTCCAAAGGAAAAAAATCTATATTCTTCCTTAACGGCCTCACTATATGCTCTCATAATATTATCCTTACCAGCTAATGCACTAACAAGCATCACTAAAGTTGACTTAGGTAAATGAAAATTAGTAATTAAATAATCTATTCCCTTAAACTCATACCCTGGATAAATAAAAATATCAGTCCAACCAGAACATCCTTTAAATGTACCATATAAACTCATAATTGTTTCTAAAGTTCTAGTTGAAGTAGTACCAACACTAATTATTTTATGACCATTTTTCCTAGTATTATTAAGTAAATCAGCCACCTCATCAGTCATAACATAATATTCACTATGCATCTTATGTTTAGTCACATCTTCCACATTAACTGGTCTAAAAGTTCCAAGTCCAACATGTAAAGTAATATAAGCTATATTAATTCCTTTACTCTTAACTTTTTCAAGTAAATCTTTAGTAAAATGTAATCCAGCAGTAGGAGCTGCCGCACTTCCAACATTCTTCGCATAAACAGTTTGATATCTATCTTTATCTTTTAATTTCTTATGAATATAAGGTGGTAAAGGCATCTCGCCAAGTTCATCTAAAATCTCATATAAAATACCTTTATACTCTAATTTAAACTTACGTATTCCTTCATCTAAACACTCTGTGCATCTAGCCTTTAACTTACCATTACCGAATGAAATAACAGTCCCCTCATGTATCCTTTTAGCTGGTCTTGTTAAACATTCCCACACACTATTACCTTCATCTTTTAAAAGTAAAACCTCTATAACAGCTCCAGTTTCCTCTTTAACCCCATAAAGCCTAGCTGGTATAACCTTAGTATCATTTAAAACTAAAGTATCTCCTTTTTCCATATAATCTATTATATCCGTAAAATGTCTATGACTAATTTTGCCAGTTTTCTTATCTAAGACTAAAAGACGTGATGAATCACGTTTTTCTAAAGGCGTTTGTGCAATTAACTTTTCAGGTAAATAAAAATCAAAATCATCTGTCTTCATTAAAATCACCTCCTAAAATAAACTATCCTGCTTACCATTATTTAAATACCTATAAGCTTTTTCCGTAACCATTCTACCCCTACTTGTTCTTTTAAGAAAACCATTTTGAAGTAAATAAGGTTCATATACATCTTCAATAGTAGAAGCTTCTTCCCCAATACTAGAAGCAAGTGCATCAATTCCTACGGGACCACCATTAAACTTTTCAATAATAGAATTAAGTAAATTGTAATCAGTTGCATCTAAACCAAAAGCATCTACCTTAAGTCTATCTAAAGCTGTTTTAGTAATATCTAAATCAATATTACCATCCCCCATAACTAAAGCAAAATCACGAACTCTTTTAAAAAGCCTATTCGCAATTCTAGGTGTTCCTCTACTTCTTTTCGCAAGTTCATAAGCCGCATCCTCTGCAATTGGCGATTTTAAAACTCTACTAGTTCTTAAAACAATATCTTTAAGTTCATCTTCCGTATAAAAATTAAGTTTAGAAACAATTCCAAATCTGTCACGTAAAGGTCCAGTCAAATCGCCAGCTCTTGTAGTCGCTCCAACCAATGTAAAAGGCGGTAAATCAATTGTTATATTTCTACTAGAAGAATCAGAACCAACAATAATATCTAATTTAAAATCCTCCATAGCCGAATATAAAATTTCCTCAATAAATCTAGGTATTCTATGAATCTCATCAATAAATAAAACATCGCCAGGCTCCAAAGTAGAAAGCACCGCTGCTAAATCGCCACTTTTTTCAATTGCTGGCCCACTAGTTGTTTTAATATTAGTTCCCATTTCATTCGCAATAATATAAGCCATTGTTGTCTTACCTAAACCAGGTGGACCATATAATAGTACATGGTCTAACGCTTCTTTCCTCATTTTTGCCGCTTTCATAAATATATTTAAATTCTCTTTTAATTCAGCTTGACCAATATACTCATCAATTGAATCAGGTCTAATAGACGTTTCAAAAGTATCCTCCTCTGTTTCATCTCCTGTAACTAACCTTGCCATCTAATCACCTCCTATTTTAAAAGTAATTTTAAAGCCTCTTTAATTTGTATTTCTATATCAATATTAGAATCAATCTTCTTAACGACTTTATTAATATCAGCTTGTTTATAACCTAAACTCTTTAAAGCTTCCACAAGTTCATCACTAACTTGCGTATTAACCTCATCAGATTTAGCTAGTTTTCCTTTTAAATCCAAAATAATCTGTCTAGCAACCTTATCTCCAATCTTTGGAAACTTCTTTAAATAAAGAATATTTTCTCTATCAATCGCATCGATAATACCTTCAGTTGAACCAGTCGCTAACATCGGAAGTGCCATCTTACACCCCACACCCTTAACCGAAATTAATTTTAAAAATAAATTTTTTTCATCTAACGACTTAAAACCATATAAAGTTATTTCATCTTCTCTTACATATTGATACAAATAAACAGTATATTCTTTATCAATTTCAAATGAATAAGGACTAGCTGTATAAATTAAATAACCAATTCCGTTATTATCTAAAACAATATAATCACTTTCTATATCTTTAATAAATCCTTTGATATAAGCATACATAAAACCACCTTCTTAATTATAACACGGAGATAACAAAAATAAAAGCCAACCTAAAATTTACGGTTGACAAATTTAGAAAACATAAGTCCTAAGAAAATCATATATACAAGGACATATAAAAACATTATAATGTCATTAAATACTCCTAAATCAAATGACTTCAAAATAGCTGGTATACTTTCTGGAATAAAATCAAAAAATCCAAAAGCATTATCCTTAATTATATACATTTTCAAATAAGTAACAATCCTCAAAAATATATCAATCATTACAAAAGCATAAACAAATGCATTAAAATCTTTAAAAAACACAATTATAAGTACAAGTAAAATTATTAAAACAATTACTGGTATTGTCATACTACCCCTCCTACTAATTTATCATAATATTTAGTAAAATCATTTACCTCTCCATAAATATCAATATTTAAAAGACCTTCATTATTTAATCCTTTATAATTATAATAACCTGTCAAATCAAATTGATATTTATAAATTCTATTGTCATTTTCATAAACTCTAACAATAATATTATATTGATTAGCTAAACTTAAATTAACAGGTACATCCACATCATATAAATTTAAAAATCTAGAAAGTGGAACCACATACTCTTTAAAATCTCCATTCAAATTATAATCTAAATTACTAATCAAATTATTGATAAAATTAAAATCTATCTTTAAAACATTCAAATCAAAATTATTAATCAATGTCGCATTTTGTTCATTAATCAAATAAACATTTTCCTCATTATAGTAATATCTATTATTTTGATAAAAAAACTCCATTTTACCATCATAACTCTCTCCAAATATAACCAAATTATTATTCTTATAAGTAAATTTATAATTAGAAATAATCTTTTTTTGAACTGATGCACTACTAGAATTACTTGGTAAACCTCTAACAAAAATAATCAAAACAACTATAAATATAAGCCATAAAATAAGTGAAGTAATCGGCTTTAACTTTGGATTAGCCCTCATTTCCTTAAACTTAACATAATAAGGATTTTCTTTTATTTTCTTAAACATCTTACTTTAAAATCTTTCCAACCAATTTTCCATGATAACCATTGATAAAATCTGAAGCTTTCATCTTTTTTTTACCTTCTGGTTGAATCACTGTAAATACGACCTCTCCATTACCACACTTAACTCCAAAACCATCTGGATAAATAGCTGTTACCTCGCCTATCATTGCATTACCATAACATTTATCAGTCCTGTAACAACCCCACACTTTCATTATCTTATCATCAAATAAAAAGTAAGCACCTGGCCATGAATTTAACCCTCTAACTTGGTTTATAATCTTTTCCATTGTCTTATTAAAATCAATCTTCTCATCTTTCCTTGATATATTAAATCCATACGTAGCCTCTGACTCATCTTGTTTAACCCTTTTATTAGTTCCATCTAATATACTAGGTAGAGTTTCTAATAATAAATCACGACCTAATATAGATAACTTATCATGTAAACTAGAAGCTGTATCTTCATCCTTAATTTCTATTTTTCTCTGACTAATCATATCACCAGTATCCATACCTTCAGCCATATACATAATAGTTACTCCAGTTTCACTATATCCATCAATAATTGCATGATGGATAGGAGCGCCACCCCTAAGCTTTGGTAAAAGTGAAGCATGAACATTAATACAACCTAATTTTGGAATAAGTAGCAATTCCAAAGGTAAAATTTGTCCATATGCACATGTAATAATCAAATCAGGCTTAAGTGTATTAATTTCCTGTAAAGCTTCTTTAATTTTATTTGGCTGTAAACATAAAATGTTGTTTTTTATAGCCACCTCTTTAATTGGGGAAAACTTAAGCTTACCATGTCTACCAACAGGTTTATCAGGCTGTGTTACAATAGCTCTAACTTTATATTTATCTAAAATTCCTTCTAATACAGGTACACTAAATTCAGGAGTTCCCATAAAAATTATTACTGGATTTTTCTTAATCTCTATTTTATCGAAATCCATATCATCACCTTAACAACAATTTTACCACATTTTGAAACATTTAACTAGGTTTTTTATCCATTTTTGTTTTATTAACAATATTAATTATAGCTTTAATATAAAAGAAACCCACCTAACACATCTGTGATTAGGTGGTGCAATTTTTTTCGGCGCCATCCAACATGGAATTATTGAATGTTCCTTTTTATTATATGAGAAAATTTCATATATATACATTCTATCATATTTTTAACTTTATAGCAATCTTATATTCTTAAAGGATTTAAATCAATATCAACATTAATTTTATTTTTATAATGATTTTTAATAAATTCCAAATTATTTAAAATATCCTTAGTATTTTTAAACTTAATAATAACTTGAACATAATAAATATTATTAACCTTAGGCATATTAGCCGAAGCAGGCCCCAAAATAATATTATTCAAATTACTCTTTAAATAAGTAACTATTTTAGAAGCTTCATTATAGACCTCATCATAATTTTTACCACTTACCTTAATCAAACAAAGATTATAAAATGGAGGATATTTTAAAACCTTTCTTATCTTCATCTCCTCATTATAAAATCCCTCATAATTATTTTCCTTCGCAAACATTATACTATAATGATTTACATTAAAACCTTGAATAATAACCTCTCCCGAAAGTTTACCCCTTCCTGCTCTACCAGCAACTTGACTTAAAAGCTCATAAGTTCTCTCACTACTTCTAAAATCAGGAATATTTAGCGTTGCATCTCCATTAATTACACAAACTAAAGTAACATTTGGAAAATCTAATCCCTTCGCAATCATCTGAGTTCCAACCAAAACATTATACTTACCATCTTTAAAATCAGATAGTATTTTTTTATGTGACCCCTTATTCCTAGTTGTATCCTGATCCATCCGAACAACTCTAACGCCCTCAAATTTTTCTTTGATTAAACTTTCCAACCTTTCAGTCCCCATACCTAAAGCATTAATATTTTTACTATGACATATAGGACATTCAGTTAATTTCGGAACCTTATAATCACAGTAATGACATTTCATAATATTAGAAGCTTTATGATAAGTTAATGGAATATCACAGTTTGGACACTTATGTGTAAAACCACATTCATGACAAGTAATTACTGTTGAAAATCCTCTTCTATTAAGTAAAACTAAAACCTGTTCACCTTTAAGTAACCTTTCATTTACCTTATCTTTAAACATTTCAGAAAAAACTCTATTACCTTTTTTAAATTCATCTTTCATATCAACTAAATAAACCTTAGGTAAAGTTTTATTAACCCTATTTTTCATATTTAAAAGTTCATATATTCCCATTTTTGCTCTAGTATAACTTTCAATACTAGGAGTCGCACTACCTAAAATAACTGGAATATCATATCTTTTACCTCTTCTTAAAGCAATATCTATGGCATTATACTTAGGAACATTTTCTTGTTTATATGTATCAGAATGCTCCTCATCAATAATGATTATTCCTAAATTAGTAAAAGGTGCGAAAATAGCACTCCTAGCTCCTATAACAATAGAAACTTCCTTCCTTTCAATCTTTCTCCATTCATCATATTTTTCCCCATCACTCAAAGCACTGTGTAAAATAGCAATTAAATTACCAAATTGCTTTTTAAAAATACTTACAACTTGAGGAGTTAAACTAATTTCAGGAACAAGTAAAATAGCCTCCTTACCCTGTTTTAAAACCTTTTCAATTAACTTAATATAAACAAGTGTTTTCCCACTTCCAGTAACCCCATGTAATAAATAAGGTTTAAACTTATCAAACCTCACACTCTCTAAAACATTTTTCTGTTCGTCTGTTAAAACATAATCTTGCCTTTCTATTTTTACATCATCTAAAAGCCTATAAACTTCCTTATCAAACTCCTCTAAATAACCGTTTTTAATAAGTGTCTTACAAACCGAAACTGATATTTTATTAACCTCGCTTTTTAAAGCATCATTATGATTTTTTACATAATCAAAAACCTCTTGTTGCTTAGAAGTAAACTTACCTTCTTTTATAATCCTTAAACACTTAACAAATTTCTTATTAATATTTGTTTTTTTTCTTGCCTTCAAAGCACTAGGTAACATTGTCTGATAAGCTTTAGTTAGTGGAGATAATGTTTTCTTACTAATATATTTTCCAAGTTCTAACATTTCTTCATTTAAAACAGGCCTATCATCGACTAATTTAATAATATCTTTAACCTCATAATCAAGTTTAACTTCATCATATATTTTAACAATAAAGCCTTCAATACTTCGCACTCCAAAAGGTACTAAAACCCTCATACCAACCAAAGCATTCATATCATTAGGTATATGATAAGTAAATGTTTTTTCAGTTGTTTTGGAAACAACCTCCACTAATACATCAGCAAGCAAATAACATCACCTCTTTTCCAAATTATATCATGCGAACGCTTGTTTATCCACAAAAAAATCACTTAACTTAAAATATGTGATTTTTCTAAGCAATAATTTTCTTTTTCTTCATGATACATTTTATTAAATTTTATAGATAACTCATGTGTTTTTAAAAACAAATTTTTCATAGTATCAGAATAACCTAAAGTACTTGTTATAGAAAGTGCGAAAGGATGCTTAGTAAAATTAAGTGAAACATCATTATAATATCCTCCACCCTCAACATATTCTCCATATTTATGAGCAACCTCAATATCCGATACCTTAACATACTCAGAATTATCAGAATTTATCATATCATTAACTAACTTCTTCGCATTATCCTTACCAGTTAAATAATATTTATAAACCTCCTTAATGTAACCATTTCCTAAATAAGGAGATAAATTACCAAAATTATCAGTATAAATAATATCATAACCTAACTTCTTCCAATACTCTTTAACATTATTTCTACCACCTAATTCATCTAAAAGCATATCATAACCAATATTATCACTATACCTAATTGTATATTCTAAAATCTCACTTAATTTATATTTAGTACCAACACTAGATTTTTGAATAATTCCACTACCTCCACGTTTGTTTCTTTCCAAATAAGTAAGTTCTTTATTTAAATCGATTTTACCCTCATCAGCTTGTTTATAAGCATATAAAACAGCAGGAAGTTTAGTTACACTAGCTGCATAACTATTTACATTTTCGTCTTTTCCAAAACTATAATCATTTTCTAAATCAGTATACATAAAATTAGCACTAACACCATTATATAAATTAATAATCTCATTCTTTTTATTAATTAAATCTTCACTAAAATTTTCTTCTTTAAAACTATTATTCATACACTTTTTATAATCATCAGTACTTTTAATAATATCATTCATCATCAAGCCAAAATTTTTACCAATCTTATTACTAAATTTACCATCAGAAAAATAAATATCATATGCCAAAAAACCAATAACTAAAATAATGATTAATAAAACAAACAATCTTATTTTCTTACCTTTCCTTTTTGTCATACATCTCACCATAATCAATTATACATTTAAAACAAAAATAAATATAGATATTTCAAACACATTTCACAAATAATCTAGTATATTTTAACACATTAAATTCTACCTTAAAATTAAATAAAATTATTTTCTTCCACATTTATCAAAAAAAGAAGTCCTATTTCTTTAGAACTTCCATAGCCTTACGCATTTTCATATCATATTTAACAATATCAAGCCCACCAAATGCACTTAAGAATTCGTCTTCCTTCATTTGATATTTTTCAGCTAATTTTTTAGCTTCTTCTTTAGCAGCTTTATCATCAATTTCAATTTTCTCTTCTTTAGCAATCTCCTCAAGCATTAATCTATAAGTAATTCTCTTAACTGCTTCTGGTCTCATTTGGTCTCTCAAAGCCATTTCATCAGAATTAGTAAATTGATAGAATTGTTCAATTGTAATTCCTTGCATTTTCAAATGTTCTGAATATTGTTGAATCATTCTGTCTAATTCTTCATTAATCATAGCTTCAGGAATATCAACTTCAACATTTTTAGCTGCTGCTTCTAATAAATCATCTAAATATTTATTTTCAGCTTCCATTTCTTTACGAGCTAAAATATTTTCAGAAACTTGTGCTTCTAATTCTTCTTTAGTATTAATTCCTTCCATACCTAAATCAGCAAAGAAATCCTTATCTAATTCTGGAACTTTAACTTCTTTAACTTCATGAACTTTAACTTTAAAAGTTGCATTTTTTCCTTTTAAATCTTCTGCATGATAATCAGCAGGGAATGTAACCTTAACATCTTTTTCATCTCCAGATTTAAGTCCAACTAACTGTTCTTCAAACCCAGGAATAAAAGTTCCACTACCTATTTTTAAAGAATAATTTTCAGATTTTCCGCCATCAAAAGCTTTACCATCTACAAATCCTTCAAAATCAATAACAGCTATATCACCTGAAGCAATAGCACCTTCTTTAATAACATCTTCAGCATATCTTTCTCTCATATGATTAATAGCATCTTCAATTTCTTCAGCTTCAGCTTTAATCTCATCTTTCTTAATACCTAAACCTTTATATTTACCAAGTTTAACTAAAGGTCTAAGTGTTAAAGTAAATAAGAAAGTAATCTTATCATCATTAACATCTTTCAAAGCAATTTCAGGTCTAGCTACTAATTCTTTAACATCATCTGCATAATCTTTTAATAATTTTTGATATGCCATATCTGCTGCCTCATCAGCTGCATCCATATATAAAGATTGTTTACCATATTTCTTAATAAACACCTCTTTTGGTGCTTTACCAGGTCTAAAACCATCAATCTTCGCATTTTTATTAGCTTTCTTAAAAGCCTTATCTAATGCACCTTCCCATTCTTTTCCTTCAATTATAATTTCAATTTCTTTCTCACTTTTTGCCATTTTCTAATTCCTCCTTATATCCACACACCAAAGCCAATTGCTGCCATACTAAGTAATAATCCAACTGACCAAAACAATCTAACAACATCAGTTTCACTCCATCCAAGTTTTTCAAAATGATGATGAAGTGGTGCCATCAATAAGACTTTAGTATGAAATTTACTTATTGCAATCCACTGAATAATAACACTAAGAGTTTCGACAACAAAAACTCCAGCAACAATAATTAATGTAATTTCGTGATTAGTAATAATTGCTACACTAGCAAGTGCAGCCCCTAAAGATAAAGAACCTGTATCACCCATAAATATTTTAGCAGGATAACAATTGTAAAATAAAAATCCAATTAATGACCCAACTAAAACAAAACAAAATATTGCAATTGCCTCATTACCAGATGCCCAGTCCGCACCCCAAGTAATAATACCAAAAGCAAAAAATGCAATTGCTGAAAGACCACCAGCAAGTCCATCCAAACCATCAGTAATATTCACAGCATTACTACTACCAACTAAAACAAATAGTAAAAACATTCCATAAAGCCATCCCAAATCAAGCTTTATTCCTAAAGTATGAATATCGACAATCGGTTCATTACCACTGCTTAAAAACATATAGAAAAATACAAGTGCGACAATTATCTGTAAAACAAGCTTCCAAAATATACTAAGCCCATCATTATTATGTTTTTTAATAATTAAATAATCATCAACATATCCAAATATCGCATAAGCAATAAAAACGAATAAAACAATAAATAAATTGGTGGAAAACTCAACTTTTCCCGTAAGCACCAGGGCTATCATTATCAAAACTGTTGGAATAATAAAAATTATACCACCAGTTGTCGGTGTTCCATTTTTCTTCTTATGTCTTTCCCCAAGTGTATTACTAACTTGCTGTCTAATATGTTTTTTCTTCAGCCATTTAATAGCAAAATAGCCAAAAATAACTGAGACTGAGAAACCTAACATAATTGACAGTACAGCTTTGGCTAATACTAACATATCCTCATCTCCAAGTAGTACAATTATACCATTTTTTACTATATTTTGTACATATTATTTAAAACATTTCTATAAGTTCATCTAAATGACATATTACAGGAAAACCTTTTCCATCCATATCTAAATCAAACCTAACGCCTATTCCACCATCTGAAGCCCATTCACGCAAATTCTCTGGATAATCATCCACTAAAATAGCCCCTTTAACCTTAACCATCATACTCTTAGATAAATTTTTAGGCACAGGAATAATAGTAATATCTTTAATCTTATCCTTAATTAATTTAACCTTATATTCAGCTTCTTCCAAAGAAACAACATGAGTTAAAATAAATACATTAAACTTATTACTATCGATAATTTTTCTAATACATTCAAAAGCGTTATTAATTTCAGAAGATTTTTCTAATACATCACACCAATCTAAATTCTTAAAAAATTGATAATAACTCTCATAATCTTTAGTAATATTTTCTTCCTCTGCTATTTTATAAGATACTTCAATAGAATTATAAATAACTCCATCAAAATCAATATATAAATCCTTCATAAAACACCCCTTTAAGAAAAAAAGGGACTAATCCCTTATTTTAAAGCTTCTAATAATTCTGCTTTTTTCATACTTGAGTAACCTTCAATATTCTTTTCTTTAGCTAATTTTTTAAGTTCAGCCACAGTTAGCTTACTTAAATCTGTATCTTTTGCTTCTTTCTTATCTTCTTTTTTAGCCTCTACTTTAACAGCTTTTGGAGTATATTCCTTACCCTCTAAAGCAGCTTTAGCTACCTTAACAAGTTCTGCGAATGCTTTTGAATCATCAATAGCTATTTCAGAAAGCATCTTTCTATTAATTTCAACATTAGCTTTGTTTAATCCATCAATAAATTTAGAATAACTAATTTCATTTAATCTACAAGCTGCATTAATTCTTGTAATCCATAATTTTCTAAAATCTCTTTTTCTATTTCTTCTATCTCTATAAGCATAAGCTCCTGAATGCATTACTTGCTCTTTAGCTGTTTTATATAATCTGTGCTTACTACCGAAATAACCTTTAGCTTGTTTTAAAGCTTTTTTACGGCGAGCACGATGAATAGTTCCACCTTTAACTCTCATTTAAATTCCTCCTTCTGATTACTTATTAATTAAATCTTTTAATCTCTTAACATCAGATGAACTCATTTCTGATTCATGATGTCTTCTTCTTCTTGATTGATTACTCTTATGAGTTAGCTTATGGTTTTTCATAGCTGGTTGAAATTTAATTGAACCACTTTTTCTAACCTTTAAAACCTTAGATAACCCTTTATGTGATTTTGCCTTAATCTTAGCCACAAACATTCCTCCTATTTTTCTTTGTTTGGCGCAAGTATCATTGCCATAATACGACCATCTATTTTAGGTGCTTGCTCAATAACAGCAATATCTTTAACTGCATCCGCAAAGCGCATTAAAACATCTTTACCTAAATAGCTATGTGTAATCTCACGACCTTTAAAACGAATACTTACCTTAACCTTATGACCTTTTTGTAAATACTTACTAGCATTATTTAATTTAGTATTAAAATCGTGAACATCAATTGTTACAGAAAGTTTATACTCTTTCATATCTAAATTAGCTTCTCTTTGTTTTTTCATATTCTCTTTCTGTTTTTTCTTATTCTCATACTTATAACGATTATAATCCATAATCTTACAAACAGGTGGTTTTCCACCAGGATTCATAAGTACTAAATCAAAACCCGCATAATCAGCTAAAGTAAGTGCATCTTTAATAGATTTAACACCTAATTGTTCTCCATTTGGACCAATTACCATAACTTCCTTTGCTCGTATTTGTTCATTGATATACAAATCTTTTTCTCTTGCGATACCAGACACCTCCAATAAAAAAGTGAATACAAAGTATCCACTAATGCACAAATAAAATAAGTAAAAAACTTTTTTGGCATTAAACCCATCGCTTATAAGCAATCAGGTGAGAAGTGGATACTTCTTCTTTCCTTTTTCAAATTACACAAACGATTATACATATAAATCATATGCTTGTCAAGTTTTTATATACCTTTTTTTCACATTTCTTCTTCATGTAATTTATCAATTATATTTTCTATTTTCTCAGCTTGTTTAATTGATTCATCATAGACAAACTCAAGTTCAGGAATTTGTCTAATATCAACTCTATCTCGAAGCTCATGGCGAATAAACCCACTAGCTTCTTTCAAAGCTTTAGTAGTTACACTAATTTTACTTTCATCTAAAACCGTAAAATAAACTTTAGCATAACTTAAATCATTACTAACCCTAACATCAGTAATTGTCACAAAATTAATATCACTATTTTTTACCTCAGTTGCAATAATATAACTAATTTGTTCAATTAAAGCATCCGAAATCCTTTCAGTTTTAATATTACTCATAGTATCATCCTTTCAAATTATAAAAACAAAACTTGAAATAAACTAGTTTCTTTTAAGCTGTCTTCCAAAATCTTGCCCTTTATAATATTCTAATGGTTTAGCGCCAACTTCGTCAATTAATTCATATAAAGGCTCAACATATATTTTAGAAATTTTTTTATAAAATTTATATTCGTATTTATCAACATTTAAACAAACGACATACAAAGATAATGTATAATTGCCATTTATTAAACTTTCATCTAATTCATAAGCCATACCAACTTTATTTCTAAAAAACATGTCATCATCCTTTCTTTAATGTTTTTACCTTATTACATTTTTCTAACCATTTTCCAACTGGCACTGCACCCATTTCTATAAGATTATCTACTACATCTTCATAAGTATAAGTATCACACTTATATTTTCTATACTTAATAAACTTAAATTCATTGCCATTAAGAATTACTATATAAGTTTGTATAGCTCTTTTCAAATTACCATATTTACCTTTATGCTTAATATTAATTTCTTCATAAGCAAAACCAACCATACAATTAAAATATTTATTTAATTTATATTCTTCAAACATTTATCTTTGAACCTCTACCATCTCATAACATTCAATAACATCGCCAACTTTAATATCATTAAATCCTTCAATAGTAATTCCACATTCGTAACCTTTTTTAACTTCTTTAACACTGTCTTTTTCGTGTTGTAAAGAGCCAATCTTACCATCATAAACAACAACCCCATCACGAATAACCCTAGCTTCTGAATCTCTTTTGATAATACCATCACTAACAGAACATCCAGCAATATTACCAATTTTAGAAAATTTAAATATCTGTTTAATCATAGCTTCCCCTAAAATCTTTTCTTCAAATTCAGGGTCAAGCATACCTTTCATAGCCGCTTCCATTTCTTCAACTACTTTATAAATAATATTATAAAATCTAATTTCAACACCTTCTTCTAAAGCTTTATCAGCAATCATCTTAGAAGGTCTAACATTAAAACCAATAATCAAAGCATTAGAAGCTTTAGCTAAAACAATATCACTTTCAGTAATTCCAGAAGCACTACTTCTAATAACATTAATTTTAACTCCATCAACTTCTATTTTTTGTAAACTATTTTTAACCGCTTCTGCACTACCATTAACATCAGCTTTAATAATTACATTAATTTCCTTTAATCCCTCACCTATTTTAGCAAATAAATCATCTAAACTAACTGAAGATTTTGCATTATTTTCTTTAACTCTAGCTTGCTCTTTACGAATAGCCGCAATATTTTTAGCTTCTTTTTCAGATTCAAAACTCATAAATCTATCTCCAGCTGCTGGTACCTCACTTAATCCAGTTATCTCTACTGGCTGTGATGGTAAAGCCTTAGTAATTTCTTCTCCCTTATCATTTTTTAAAGTTCTAACCTTACCAAAAGCCGTACCTACAACTATTGGGTCGCCTAAACGTAAAGTGCCATTTTGAACAAGTACAGTAACAACTGAGCCTACATGTTTATCTAACTTAGATTCAACAACTGTACCCATCGCATACCTATTAGGATTAGCTCTATAATTATTGATATCAGCTATTAACAAAATATTTTCAAGTAATTCCCCAATACCATCTCCAGTAATTGCAGAAATCTTAGTAAAAATAACATCTCCGCCCCACTGTTCTGGCATTAATCCAGCTTCTGCCATTTCTGTCATAACCTTATCTGGGTTAGCACCTGGTTTATCCATTTTATTAATTGCGACAATAATTGGCACTTTAGCAGCTTTAGCGTGGTCAATAGCTTCTTTAGTTTGTGGCATTACACCATCATCAGCTGCGACAATTATAATAACAATATCAGTTATACTAGCTCCACGTGCTCGCATTTCTGTAAAGGCTGCATGACCTGGAGTATCAATAAATGTAATTAATTTATCATCATACCTAACTTGATAAGCAGATATTGCCTGTGTAATACCTCCAGCTTCCCCTTCAGCTACATTAGTTTTTCTAATAGCATCAAGTAAAGTAGTTTTACCATGGTCAACATGCCCCATAATAGTTACAACAGGCGGTCTTGAAACTAAATCTTCTTCTTTATCGTTCACTTCAAATTCTTCAAAATTAGCGACATTTGCAGTTTCTTCTTTCTTTAATTCCTTACCATAATCCAAAACAATAATTTCCGCATTTTCAAAAGAAATAGGACTATTAATATTAACCATCATACCTAAAGTAAATAGTTTTTTTATTATTTCACTCGCAGATACGCCAAGTAAAGAAGCAAGTTCTTTGACTGTCATATTTTCTTTATATAAAATGACATTTTCATTTTCTACTGGAGTATTACTTTTTAACTTTTCTTTACTTTTATACATATCTTTTTTCTTTTGAGCTAAAGTTTTTTTATCATTTTTCTTAGGTAACTTTACAGGTTTCTTCTTATCAACTTTAACTGTTTTCATTTCTCTTTCCTCTAAAGCAACTTCTTCCTCGATTTCTTCATCGGAAACATCTTCATCAAAACTATTATCAAGCATTATAATTGCTTCTTCATCAAGCATATCATCTTCTGTTTTCGCATCTATATCAAGTTCTAAACATTTTTCTAAAACTAAAGAAACCTCCTTATTAATATCCTCCGCATACTCTCTAACGCTCATCATATTTAAGCACCTCTTTTCTAATCTAATAAATTATTTAAATCATCAAATACCTTATCTGGTACCTCCACTTCTAACATTCTATTTAATACTTTATTTTTTTTAGCTTTTAAAAATACTTCTTTTTCTTTTTTTAAATAAGCTCCCCTACCATTAGCTTTACCAGTCTCATCAATAATAACATTACCTTCTGGAGTTCTAACAACTCTAATAAGTTCCTTTTTAGGTAACTTTTCTCTAGTAACCACACACGTTCTCATTGGTATTTTTCTAATCTTCATAAATATTAATACCTTTTTCCTTAGCTTGTTCAGTTGTCTCTACATCAATTTTATAATGTGTTAATCTAGAAGCTAATTTAACATTCATACCCTTTTTACCAATAGCCAAAGATAAATCATCATCATTAGCTACTACTAAAGCTTCTTTTTTCTTTTCATCTGTAACAAAAACGTGCAGATTATGAGCAGGACTCAAAGCATTTTCAATAAACCTAGCTGAATCATTTTCATATTTAACAATATCTATTTTCTCGCCATTAAGTTCTTGGATAATACGGTTAATTCTTGAACCATGTTCCCCTATACAAGCTCCTACTGGGTCAACATTAGGATTCTCAGAATAAACCGCTACTTTAGTTCTATTACCCGCATCCCTGGCTACACTATAAACTAAAATAATACCTTCATTAATTTCTGGAATTTCAAGTTCAAATAACCTTTTAACAAAACCATAATGTTTTCTAGAAAGTAAAATTAAAGGTCCTTTAGAATTATTTTCAACTTTCGTAATATATACTTTAATGCTGGAACCCATTTTAATAGTCTCTCCTGGAATAATTTCATTTTTAGGTAAAATACCTTGCGTTCTTCCTAAATCAATATAATAATTACGTACATCTTCCATAGCTACTAACCCAGTAACCATTTCATCTTGTTTATCAGAAAACTCATTATTAATAATTTCTCTTTCAGCTTCTCTAATTTTTTGAACAACAACCTGCTTAGCCGTTGAAGCAGCTACCCTACCAAAATCTTTAGGTGTAACTTCTTTTTCAATAGTTTCTCCTATTTTAATATTTGGAACTTGTTTTTTTGCATCTTCTAAAGTAATATGAATTCTATCATCATAATGGAATTCTTTTTCTACCTCTACTTCATTACCATCTTCATCAGTAACTATTTCCTTTTCTAAAACTCCATCTTCCTTTTCATATTCTTTACTAAAAACAACTGTTTTATAAGAAAATATTTTAATTTCTCCTGTTTCTCTATTAATATCAACTCTAACATTAGAAAGTGAATGATAATTTTTCTTATAAGCACTAGTTAAAGCAAGTTCCATTGCATCATATATAACGTTTTCATCTATTCCTTTTTCTTTTGATAAAGTATCCACAGCTAACTTAAAAGCTTTACTGTCCATCTTCATCACTTCCTTTCTCTTTAGAACAAACATCTAAAACATAACTTTCACTAATCGGATCAGCTTCATCTAATATTGGATTTACTATTTCATTAACCTTCACACAATCCCCAACATTAATATAACCTTTTTTGTCGATAACAAGTCTTAAAGTATTTACATTATCTTCCTTACCATAAAATACCTCATCTAAAACATAACCCGCATCTGTAATAGATTTCTCTAACAAATCTCTAATTTTTTCTTCCAAAAAAGCACCTCCTTAAACTACATTAAAGAGTGGGATGTCCCACTCTTTTTTGCGTTTCCATAGTAATTATATCACATTTTTTCTATTTTTAATACCCCTTTTCTTAACATTTAATCTACACTATCTATCTTTTTTCTTAAAATAACTGTATAATGTTTATGGTGATTAATATGATAACAAGAACAAAAGAAAATGACTTTAAATATGCTATTAAAGGAGCACTAGTTATATTTATATATTTTTTATTTAGTATAGGTCAAACTTTTCCTTTTATTTTATTGCATATAAATATTTCTGAATTACCTGAATACATTAAAATACTATATACCCTAGCTGTTGAATTATTAATGATTTCAATTATATTTTTTATATTTGATAAAGAGTTTAAAAAAGCTTGGGAAGATATAAAAAAAAATCACTTAAAATATTTTAATAAATATTTAAAATACTATATCATTAGTGTAATTGTCATGATAGCAGCTAATTTATGTATAAATTTATTGGGTGGTGGAATGAGCACAAATGAAACTACAATTAGAAATGAATTTCAAATATTTCCAATTTACACTTTTATCTCCGCCGTTATTCTAGCCCCTATATTAGAAGAAAGTGTCTTTAGATTAGCCTTTAGAAGTATTATTTCTAATGATTTTCTATTTATAACTATATCCAGTTTAATATTTGGTGGACTTCATTTAATAGGTACTCCTTTTGATAAATTATTTCCATTATATTTACTTTCATATTGTAGCTGTGGTATTGCTTTTGCCTATATATTAAAAAAAACCAACAATATATTTGTCTCTATGTTTTTCCATTTTATGCATAATGGATTAATATTAGCTTTACAAACATTCTTATTCATATTTTCATAAAGACTTTTGTCTTTTTGTTCATTGTGATAAAATTATCATAGGTGAGGCAAATGAAAAAAGAAAAACATTTTTCAATTTTAAAATTAATTATCTTCATAATATTAATAACTGCCTTAGTTATTGCTTATGGCTTTTTAATCGAGCCAAAATTAATAACTGTAAAAGAACATAAAATAACAGTTAATAATCTTCCAGATAACTTCAATGGCTTTAAAATAGTTCATATATCTGATTTGCACTATGGAAGAATGTTTGATGAAGATAGACTTAAAAAATTAGTAAATAGCATTAATGAACAAAAACCAGATATAGTTGTTTTAACTGGCGATTTAATTGATAAAGATACTAATATGACAATAGATGAAGCTAATAAAATAAGTGCAGAATTAAACAAAATAAATTCTACATCAGGTAAATATGCAATAAGTGGTAATAACGATTTAAAATTTGATGAATGGACAAATATCATAACTAACGGTGGTTTTATAGATTTAAATAACACTTATGACACAATCTATAAAGATGGATATCAAAATATTTTTATAGCAGGTGCGAGTACATTACAAGATAAACAAAGCATTAATGATAAAGTTAAAACTTCCATAGATTATTTAAATTCATTTGATAAAAATGGTCCTGTTTATAAAATTCTTTTATTGCATGAACCAGATGTAATTGATGATATAAACGTTAATCCTTTTGATTTAATTTTAGCTGGACATTCTCATGCTGGACAAGTGAGATTACCTTTTATAGGGGCCATTTATCTTCCTGATGGAGCAAAAAAATATTATGAAAGTTATTATAAACTTAAAAACAGTGACTTATATATTTCAAATGGTCTAGGAGTATCTGACTATAATTTTAGACTTTTCAACACTCCTTCATATAATTTATATAGAATAGTAAAAAATAAATAAAGGAGACATAAAATATGGATACAATAATAAATACATATATACAATTTTTAACAATGATTCCAGTCATATTAACTGGTAGTATGAGTTTATATATTTTACCAGCAACAATAAAAAACTTTTTTCAAAGAAATAAAAATAAAACAAGGAACTGGAAACTATATAAATTAATCCCAGATATAAACCACGAAAACTGTCCAACAATTCATAAAGCTTACATTTCTCAAAAAAGTCTAAACACTTTAAAAAAAATCTTTGAACAAGCAAAATATCCAGAAGAATTAAAAGAAATTGTACAAATCTTTAAAAATAAAGTTAGTGAAGAAAACTTTTATATAACTATGAAAAATTTACAAACTATCAGAATAAACACAATTGAGAAAGATTTGAAATACTATCTGCAAAATATAATAACTGATTCAACAATGCAGGCAGGAAATTATAATCCTTATAATAATACCATTACCCTATTTCATAAAAAGAAAGATATTTTATCACATGAATTTCTTCATATGGCTTCAACTAGAGATAAATATCGTTGTGGTTTTCATCTGCAAACTAGATTTAATCAAGAAATAGGTAGAGGTCTTAATGAAGGATATACAGAACTTTTAAACAAACGAATTTTTAATAGTAAATCTTTTAGTTATTTTCACAATGTAAAAATAGCTAGACTAATAGAAACTTTTTTCGATAATCCAAAAGATATGGAAAATGCTTATTTTAATGGCAATCTCGAAGAAATACTTAAACAATTTTTAAATTATGGTACTAAAGAAGAATTTTTTCAAATAATGAACAGTTTAGATAATTTAGCTACCACCACATCATTTATATTTAACCAATTTGAAACAATTAAAACAGAATTAAATTTATATAAAATAATTAAACGTTCCAAAGACCAAAACAAAATTAATAATTTCGAACAAATTTTAAACGAAAATAAATTAATCAAATTATTAAAATCAAAAAAATTTACCTTAATAAAACAAACTACTAAAAGTAAAACAAGATAAAAACTTATATTGATTTTTTACTTCAATATAAGTTTTTTACTATCATTCAAAAAAGATATATAACTTTCATCAATATTATCTTTTTCCTTTAATTTATCTAAATCAATATCTCTAATACTATAACCATTTTCTAAACAAAGTCTAATAATAAACATCTGTCTATCATCAAAATAAGGATTAGATAAAAATTTTAAATTTTTTAAAGATAATCCATGTTTCACACCTTTATAAATCTGATACATTTGGCTTTGATTAAACCTCCTATCTGTATAAAGTAAAATCTTTTTTTCATCAAACCCTTTTTCATATCCAAGTCTCATTAACCACATTTCATAATAATAAAACTCCTGTTTCGCATATTTTTCTATTTTTTCCTTAGAAAGTCCGTGTTCAAAACCTTTAAATATTTCCTTTAATTGATTATATTCAAAATCTTCCTTCGCATATTTTTTCACATATTTTAATGGTACTTTTTTAAACAAAGCACCTATAATCTCTAACCTTTGATAAAAGTCTAAACTCTCATCAGCTAAAATAGAAGCCTCTTTATATGAAAGACCATTTTCCAAAGCTTTTCTAATTAATTTCATCGTATAACTATCAAAATTAGGATTCATAAAAAGCATAATTTTTTTATTAGAAAGTCCATGGTTCTTAGCTTTTTTAATTTGTGATAACTGTTCTTTATTAAAATCTTTTATATTCAAAATATCATTCCTTTCGTGAAACAACATAATACCACCAATAAAATATAAAATCAAATTAAATATATGCAAAAAAAGTGAAACAAATCACTTTAAATCATAATTCCATAATCCTAGCTGACCATTTAAATAAATAGGATTAACAATTTCAATATTTTCTATTTTAAAAGCATAACCATTAAAACCTTTATCATTTATAATATGATTATAAACTAAATAATTTTCTTTTTTTAAAACCTCTCTAAATTCATCATCAACTTTAATAACATCAGTTATCCTTCCTTTCGCAATTATACATCCTAAAGGATAATCTAAACCATAAACTTTAAATTCTTCCAAAGCATCCTTATCTACACTCTTACCTGCATGAATTAAAATATCTCCCCTATAATTTGTTTTCCATACTCTAAATTCATATTTTTTTATCCCACTTCTAATTAAAGAAGCATATGGCTGTTTAATAGTTAATACTTTCATTTATTTCCTCAAACTCATTAAACAAATATTTATCAGGCAAATATAAAAATTCATCTCCATTACTAAAATTATGGTCTTGATTAGGTATAACTGCAATATTGACATTTCTAAAATCTTGAATAAGAGGTAAATAATTAAATGATGAATCTTTACTTCCATAAACACATATTAATCTTCCCTTATAATTTAAAATACCTTCTTTAGTTTTATGTAAATTAATCATTAAAGGCAAATTAACTAATAACATCTTCTCTATTTTTAAACTTATGTTTTCATTTTGAATAGCTAAAGTTCCTCCATTAGCCATACCCATAAAATAAATTTTCTTATTCTCTAAATACTTACTAACTTCATTAAAATCATCTTCTAAATTAACATCTGATAAATTACTTGCAACAATAACAGTTAAACCATATTTAAAATTAATCCTTTTAGCTATTTTTAAATACCTATTTTGATTACCATATATAGTTCCATTTAATTCAGTTTTAATAAAAAACACATCCTTATAACCCAAAGTAATACCATACCTATCATCAATAACTTCATCAAATTTCAATATATTAAGTCTTAATTCTTCATCAAAACGATGTGCATAAGAAATTAATTCATCCTTATTCTGCATCTCATTTAATAAATCTTCATCAACCCCATAAATCATACCAGATAAAGCACCAACTAAAGCACTAATAGTATCAGTATCATCCCCTAAGTTAATTGCACCTATAATACTTTCTTTAAAAGAATTAGTATTTAAAAAGGTCCATATAACCGTTTCTAAAGTATGTACAACATAACCATCAGATTCAATATAATCTAAATCTAACTTATATATATCAGTTGTTAAAAACCTTTTATAAACCCTTCTCGCATTTTCACTAAACTTATAATAATTAAGTTCTTTTACCATTTCATAAGCTTTAAACTTATTATAACCAGCTAATAAAAAATGAACATATTTAACAAATATATAACATCCCATAATACTATATTCATGAGCATGAGTAATCATAGAAGCTTTTTTAACAATATCAAGTAACCTATCATCGACAATATCTTCATAATAAGTATACAAAGCAATAGGAAGCATTCTCATTAAAGAACCATTACCATTATTATTAATAGAAGCAGAGCCACAAGATGTAGCTTCTATATTATTCATATAATATTTTAAAATACTTTCTTTAGTAGTAACACCTATATCAAATACTACCCCAGTAGCTGTATATTTCGCATTATTTATCCAATCACAAAATCTTTTCATTATATCATCATAATTAATCTCGTGAAGACTAATCAAAGAATCTATCGTTGCCAGTACCATCGATGTATCATCAGACCAAGTACCTTTAGGTACATCATAAGTCCCATACCCCTCCATTTTAACTACTGGATTTTTAACTAATTCTTCTCTTTTTTTAAACTCAATAGGTACACCCATCGCATCGCCAATTCCAAAACCTAAAACACTATTTACTATTTGTTTCATTAAATCTACCTTCTTACTACTATATCCATTATAACAATATTATAGAAAAATAAAAACTATAAGTTTAAAACTTATAGAATTTTACCATGTTTTAAAGCCCAGTTTTTCGCATAAGAACAGGAACATTCCACTTTATAATTATTTTCTTCTAAATAATCAAAAGCCATAGAAACTAGTTTAGAAGCAACACCTTTACCTCTTAAATCTTCATCTACATATGTGTGATAAATATTAGCTTCATTATTTCTTATTTTAAAACAAACCTCTCCTTTAATTTTATCATCTAAAAGATAAACAATTTTACCATCTAATATTTTATACATTTATATCACCCCAAATAACATTTTTGCCTTTTTATTTTTATAAATCAAAATAAAATCCAAAATACATTTATTTTAATTCCCAATTAACTCCATCTTTACTTACAAAATGTAGTTTTTTATTTTCATAACCTGTTTTTTTATCATTAACACTATAAATCTCACAAGTTAAATTTAATATTTCATTTTCAAAATAAGGATAGTCAACAATCTCCATATATTCTATATTATCATTTTTATAATTAAAATCAACTACTTTAAAAGTTTTACCACCATCATTAGTAACATATAAATCCTTACTATCTTTATTAAGCCATATATTTCCAGTAGAAATAATAAATCCTGTATCTACATCTAAAAATATAAATTTAGCTTCTAAACTGACAATAATATCATCATTAGTAACTAATTTAAAATCTTTACCATCAAAACTTTTATAAATACCTACTGTCATTCGCTGACCTAACACATTACTTGTTTTTTTAACCCTAATAACAGTTTTACCAAACTTAGCTTCATAGAGAATACTATCTTCCTCTTTAATATAAACATCTGAATTTATATCTTGTTCATTTGTAATATTTATATTTCCATCTTTATCCTTTGTATAAGAATCTACCTTTTCATAAATAACCTTACCATCTTTATCAAAAAAAGTATAATGAACATTATTTATTTTATCAGTATCTTTAAATGGATTAAAATTTCCACTACCAAAATTTCCTCTAATTTTCTCATTAGTTCCTACCAATAACCCATAATAATCATAATAAGAAACATCTGTTTCATCTAAATACCACTTAACGCACCCCACATATTTTTTGCCATCCACTTCTGTAACATATTCAGGAGTTAAAATCCATCCAAAAAGTAATAACCAAAAATCGTAAAAACAAAAAATACAAATTACTAAAATAGAAACTAAACTCAACCCAACTATTTTAATAACCTTATTTTCTTTAAGAAAAGTTTGAACTAAAGAAACTATAAAACAAATTAGAAAAATAACTATTATTAAGATTATAAACCATAACCTAAATCTAAGATTAAATAAATATAAAATAAATGAAACAACTAAAAATACTAAAAGTAATAAAAAATTATAAACAAACAAATTATCTTTAACTTTATTAATAAATTTCATAAGCACCTCACAAAACTACCACATCTATATAATCATATAAATAGTTATCCTCTAAAATAAGTTTCTTATCCTTAATTTTAAAAACTGATTTGTTAGGGACATCAATACTTTCTTTATTTATTTTTTCTCTAAAATAAATTAATTCATTACCTTTTATTTCAAAAGTTCCACTAGAATCTTCTAAAACTTCATCAGTATTTTTATCCACTATAATTAAATGAGATACAAATGAATTTTCTTCTATATAAGATGGAATAAACTCTATATAAATATTATCATTATCAGTATATCTACGCTTATTTAAACCGCCTAAAATATCTCCATATTCTATTACTTTAAACCTATCACAGTAATTACCACTCCTAACTGAATAAGAAATAGTTGAATAAAATAAATTACTGATAACATTATAATCAATAATTGTTACATCAGAACTTTTATCATAATAATAAACGGTATCATTACAAGTCATAAACTCTAAAGTATTTAAAAAATCTTTAACTTCATTTTTTAAAACCTCTTTGCCCCTAAAACTTTTAAATGAATAATTATTTTCCTTATTCTGCATTAAAAACGAAAACTTCGGAACTCCTAAATTTATTAATTTACTACTATATCTAAAATGTTTGGTAACATATCCAAAAGAAACCATTTTAAATAAAAATACAAGCACAATAACTAAAACAAATACAAAAATTATAATTAACCTATTTCTAAACTGTTTTTTCAGCTTAATCTTTTCTTCTTCAATAACCTTTAAAACATCATCCTTATTATTTTTTTCAATTCCAATTAAACTATAAATATCCGTATCAAGTACTTTCGCTAGTTTTTCAAATAAAGTAATATCAGGCAAACTAAGTCCTCTTTCCCATTTACTCACCGCTTTATCAGTTACAAAAAGTTTATCTCCAAGTTCCTTTTGTGTTAAACCTTTTTCTTTCCTAAACTTTGTAATCAATTTGCCAATTTTATTATCCATAATAATCCCCTCAAACTAATCATATCATAAAATTATTAATTTTAACTCTACTGTTAGTTTACTTATTTTTTAACGCATAAAACTACACTTTCCACATGATAAGTCCAAGGAAACATATCAAACAAAGTAACCTCTTTTACCTCATAATCAGATGAAAGTAACCTTAAATCCCTAGCTAAAGTCATAGGGTCACAGGAAACATAAACCATCTTTTTAGGACTAATCTTTAAAATATCCTCTATACCACTTTTAGTTAATCCACTTCTTGGAGGGTCCATCACAATACTATCAACTTGAACTTTTAAATAATGTATTTCTTTACTTACATCACCACATATAAATCTGACATTATTTATACCATTCAAATCCTTATTTAAATTCGCACATTTAATAGCTTCTTCATTAATCTCTACCCCAATAACACTTTCAAAATATTTACTTAAAAATATACTAATCGTTCCAGTCCCACAGTATAAATCTAAAACACTATTAGACTTACCTAAATACTCTAAAACTTTGTTATAAAGCTTCAAAGCCACCTCTAAATTAACTTGAAAAAAAGCATCTTTAGATACATAAAATTTAAATTTACCTAATTTAGCTATAATAAATTCTTTCCCATAAACAAGCTTACCTTCCATGTAAATAGACCCAGCACACTCCTTAAGTAATTCTATATCCATAATCCCATCAATAATAATCATTACCTCATCAAAATCTTTAATTACAATCTCTTTAACTTTACTTAAATCTAATTCTTTTAAAATACCAATAATTTTATTTATCTTTTCACTAGCCAAAAAACATTTTTTTACTTCTATTAATTCATTTGAATCATTCTTAAAATAACCTATTTTCCCATCTTTAACTTTCAAAGTAATTTTATTTCTATAAAAATAAACATTTTCACTAGGAATAATTTCTTTAATAACACCATCTAAACCACTATATTTTTTTAAAATTTCTGTAACCTTATTTTTTTTAAATTCCAAAGTCTTATCATAATTCATCGCCTTAATCGCACACCCACAGTTAACCAAACCACATTTAGCCTCTATCCTATCATCTGATTTCTTAACTAATCTAACTACTTCACCAATCATATATTTTCTCTTATCAGAAATAACTCTAACAAAAGCTTTTTCCAAA
Source organism: uncultured Bacilli bacterium (assembly GCA_944329375.1). Lineage (GTDB taxonomy): Bacteria > Bacillota_I > Bacilli_A > RF39 > UBA660 > Coprosoma. Next base: position 29,156 of record CALVIB010000003.1, read on the forward strand.
GGAAGTAAATTAGGAACAAACATTATCTTACCTGAAACATGACATAAACCTCTGCCAAAATGGTCTAATTTTTCGCACTCTACAAACACTTCATCCATAAAAATTTCCTTTCTTTAATTCTTTATCAAATTATAACACACTACCATATTTATAACAAAAACATTTTATATTAATTCAAATCCTTTTCTTATATTTTATTAGTTTTTGTCCATAATAAAAAAAGAAAGTAAGGGATATTATGGAAAAAATCGAAAAAAACGCTAAAAAAGTATTAGAAAAAACTAAAAAATTATATGGAAACAGTCCAGATGTCAACACCAGAATAATAAACATCAAAGGTACAAACGTTGGAATAATCTTCTTAGAATCATCTTCTCAAGCCAGTACCATCAGTGATTTTATAATCAAAGGAACATTATACTCTAGTTCAAATAATAACCTTTTCCAAAATATATTTGATAACTTAAAAAATAATCTTTTCAATAGCCAATTATTCACAATAAATGACTATAAACAGTTTCCCTACTTCTTATCAAGTGGTTTTACCATCATTGTAACCGATAACTCTGATGAAGCTATTGTCATGGAAACAAGAGCTAACTTAGATAGAGGTGTAACTGAATCGACAAGCGAACCTATTTTAAGAGGCTCTAAAGATAGCTTTACTGAAAGTCATTCTAAAAACTTAGGGTTAATCAGAAAGAGAATAAAAGATTCAAACCTTTGGTTTGATGAAATAAAATTAGGTAGAAAAACCCAAACCAGAATATCCATTGCCTATATAAATGGTATAACCGACAAACAAAAATTAAACCAAATAAAAAATAGACTAAATAAAATAGACATAGATGGTATTTTAGATAGTGGTAACCTAAGAGATTATCTAATAGAAAATAAATCCATTTTCCCACAAATCCATAGTACTGAAAGACCTGATGTTGTATCACAAGCTTTATTAGAAGGAAAAATAGTTATCTTTGTTGAAAACTGTCCATTTACCCTTATCTTACCAACCGTTTTTATCGACTACCTCCACACCTCAGAAGATGAATATCAAAAATCATCAAATATCACTTTCACAAGAGTCTTAAGAATAATAGCCTTAATCATAACTGTATTTACCCCAGCTATTTATATTGCTATAACCACATATGACCAAAATACCATCCCAGATAAATTATTAATCTCCTTAGCTATTCAAAGAGAAGGAGTCCCCTTCCCAACATCATTTGAAATCATATTACTAACAGCCATATTTGAAATACTAAGAGAAAGTGATATCAGAAGTCCCAATAGCATGTCAGCAGCCATGAGTATAGTTGGTGCCTTAGTCCTAGGACAAGCTGCGGTTGATGCAGGTATTGTCTCTCCAATAACCGTTATTGTTGTTGCCTTCACATCCATTTGTAGCCTAATATTTACCGATATTGACTTTATGAATGGCATTAGAACATGGAGATTTATATTCATATTAGCTGCAAGTTTACTAGGAATAATCGGAATCCTATCGTTTACAATAATTTGGTTAATAAAACTAGCTTCCCTAGAAAATCTTCAAACAAGTTTCTTATCTCCATTTGCTCCATTCAATAAAAAAGCTCAAAATGATGCCATATATAGAGCCCCAGAAACCAAACAAATAGAAAGACCGAATTATATAAGTAACTTAAATCCCCATAGACAAAGGAGGAGCCAATGAAAAAATATATCTTATTAATTATATTTATAACCTTAAGTCTAACAGGATGTGCGGGTTATAAAGAATTAAATGAATTATCAATAGTTACTGCCGTAGGTTTTGATAAAAAAGATGATAACTATGAACTAAGTTTTTTGATTGCTAATTCACCTAAAGAAGGCACCTCATCCAAAGAAGGAGAAGCTAAAACAACTGTCTATGTAGGTAAAGGAAAAACAATTGCTGAAGCATCAAAAGAAGTAGAACAAATTATCCCTAAACAAATATATTTAGGCCATATCAACGTAGTCATAATATCCGAAGATATAAGTAAAGAAGGATTTTTAAATATAGCTGACTGGCTTTTAAGAAATCCTGAAACAAGAAAAAAATTCTACCTTCTGCAAGCTAAAGATACCAGTGCGAAAAACATCTTAAAAATAGTATCTCCTTTAGAATCATTTCCATCTCAAAGCATTGCTACCTTAATAGAATCAAACGCCGAATCAAAATCAATTGCTACATCAGTTACTTATAGTAACTTTATAAGTCAAATCTTAGAAAAAGGTTACGACCCAGTCTTACCATCTGTAAGTATTAAAGGAAATGTAAAAAAAGGTAGTAATGAAAAAAACTTAGAAACAACCGAGCCAGAATCATACTTAGTTTTAGGTCCCCTAGCTATCTTTAAACAAGATAAACTTAAAGGATTTTCCACTGAAAAAGAAAGTAGTATGATTAATATTATAAAAAATGATGCCAAAGAAATAAATTATAATGTTAAATACCAAAATGAAGATATAAGTATCGAATCTAGTAAACTAAAATCAAAAATAGAAATTAAAGATGAAAAAAACGTTACCATTAAAATATCAGGCTTAGGCGATATCTATCACATAAATAATAAAATAGATATTCAAAATTATAAAGAAATAAATAAAATAGAAAAAGCTTGGAGTAAACAGTTAAAAAATGATTTATTAAAAGTAATAAAAAAAATTCAAACTGAATATAAAGCTGACATCTTCGGCTTTGGCAATCAAATATATAAAAATAATCCTAAAAAATGGGAAAAACTAGAAAAAAATTGGAATAACCAATACTTTCCACACCTAAATATCAAAATAGAAACCAGCCTAAAAATAAATCAAACAGGTTCTTTAGTTAAAACCATAAAGGAGGATAAATCATGAAAAAAATAAGTTCCTTAGAATATAATACCTTAATATGGTTTTTAACTAGAGCCACATTCATTGAAATAACCGCTGAACTCCTTTTAAATAAAGCTCATCAAGATTCCTGGATAAGCATACTTTTAGGAATTATCATAGGTATCATACCATTTACTCTATACACTTATTTAAAAAATAAATATCCAGATAAAAACATTTTAACAGTAAATAAAGAAATGGGAAAATTAGGCACCTTTTTAAATATTATCCTAATTGCAGGAACTTTTATCTTTGCACTTTGTAGTCTTTGGATAGTAACAAACTTCATAGATTCCCAGTATCTTTATAAAACTCCAAAATTTATGATAATAATTATCATCATCTTACCAGTAATTTATGCCATAACCAAAGATTTTCACATATTTAGTAAAGTAAGTCTCATCATGTTTTTTACCTCCTTATTCTTTATTATCATAATATTAACTGGTTTAGTAGGAAACGTAAATATAGATAATATAAAACCTATTTTAAATAATAGTCCAAATAATATTTTATATGGTACGTTTTGCTTTATTGGATTCAATATCCTTCCACTATTCCTTTTAAATCTCATTCCAAAAGAAAAAATAAATAATTATAAAATTAGAAATAGTTTCATATTTTATCTAATAAGTGCCCTGTCCCTTTTAAATGTCATGTTTCTAACCATCAGTATCTTTGGTATTCATCTATCCGAATTATATAACTATCCAAGCTTTCATTTATTAAAAAGGGTTAGTGTCTTAGATATAATTGATAGAGTTGAAAGTATTTTATCATTAGAATGGTTTCTAGCCTTATTTGTTCAAATAATGATTACCTTATATTTTATAAAAGAAGCCATAAAAATAACCTTTAAACCAAAAGAAAAAACAAACAACATTATAATTACCATTGTTTGTCTAATATTAGCTACCTTAAGTTATATTATCTTTCAAACAAAAGGCACCGAAATAGCTTATTTCAAAAACATATTAATATACTTGCTTTACTTTGTATATTTTATAATTCCACTAATAATTTTTATAAAAAGTTTAAAAAAGACCTAACTTTTGAACTACTAAAATACCAATAACCGCAATAATTCCTAAAATTAAAATAGTTACAAAAATAGTTTTAAAAACAGAGCCTTTCTTAACTTCATCCTCATCATAATTTACAAAATCCTTTTTCTTTAATTTCAAATTAGATGTAAAGAACGAATTATCCATAGTTTGTTCTTTTTTATCATAACCTGATTGTTTTTTATTTTCCTCAATCAAATCTTTTATATTATTTAAATTTCCAACTTTAGTATCCTCATCATTAGCTTGCAAATCACTAAACATATCAGCAGCTAAAGATGCATCATCCATTTTATTAAGCATATTAGTATTAGAAATTGTTTTAATCATATCATCTAAATCTTCATCATAATAATCTTTTCTATTAACATTTCTCTTTAACTCAATATTTTTAAGTACATCATAACTAGTCTTACTAAGAACTCTTTCTTTATCATCAGGTTCTTTCTTTTCCCTAGCCTTAGATAGAACATCCATTATATCATAAGTTCTATTTTCATCTTCTTTATATTTTTTAGTAACCTTAGGTAACTCTACAATCTGCTTATTCTCATCAGTTAATCTTCTATATCTTCTTTCGGCTTGATATTTTTCCCTAGTTTCCAACATTTTCTTAACCTTTGTAATATCTATCTCATTAGTATTATCAATATTTGCAATACCTTCAATATTACTATATTTACCATAAGAATAAATACTATTATAAAGCCTAGTATTTCTCTTAGTTCTTGTTTTACCTTGATTTTCAGTCTTATAGTACCTTTCCATTCTCGATGCCACCCATACCACCTCTTATTATTAATAATATCATATTTTGTCATATTTTAAAAGGCGTGAATAATCTTTTTAATAATTTTCAACATAAAAAAACATTGAAGCCTAATCAATGTTTTTCATTAAATATTTTGACAAACGTTTTTCCTTTTTCGATAGTTAAAGAACTATCATCTAAACAATCTTGAGAAAATTTTTCCCATTTTTCACTCAATCCATTAATTGATGTATCATATATAATTCGATCAACTGGAAATTTTCTAGCATAATCGGTTTTCTCTTTACCACATGCCACACAACGACATGTAAAATAAAGTCTACCTTCCCAACTATCATAATCTTCGTTAAGCAAAATCCAAACTGGATGCTCACAATTTTCTTGCTCACTATACACAATATCTTGATTTAAATTGATTATTCTTGCATTCGTTTCACGAAGTAAACTACTTACCGCTACATATTCCTGAATCCTTGGGTCTTCTAATAATTCTTCTTGTATATGCTCTAACTCTTTTTCCCTTCCTTTAAACTAGCTAACAACTCCTTATTCTTTCTGATTTCTTCATCAGTCATCAACACACACATACCTCCAACCACATTATACCACGGATAAACTATTTTTATGTCATTTTCCTTGCTTTTTTTAAAATAATTATCTATAATTTTTATGGAGGTATAAAAATGACAAAAGTAAAAATAGACAAAGATAAATGCATTGGTTGTGGTGCATGCACTGCCACATGTCCAGAAGTATTTGACTTTGATGATGATGGATTAGCTAAAGTCATTAAAGATGAAGTAACTGATGACGTAAAAATGGCTGCTGAAGGTTGTCCAACAGAAGCCATTGAAATTGAAGAAAACAATTAAAGTTTTCTTTTTTATTAACTATTTTTTAGCTATCGCATACAATGTTTTAACTTCTTTTATATTTAAATGTCTATATTCTCCAGACTTAAGTCCATCTAATGTAAGTCCCGCAAATTTTTCTCTTTTAAGTTTAGAAACATGATATCCAATCGCTTCAAACATTTTTTTAACCTGATGATTTCTTCCTTCATAAATCGTAAGTTCTATTAATGAACTTTTTTTCTTTTTATCTATTTTCTTAATCTTAACCCTAGCCTTACCAGTTTTCTTACCATCTATAATAATCCCTTTTTCCAAAGACTTAACTAAACTCGGAATAACAATATCATCTATTTTAGCTACATAAACCTTTTCGACTTCATGAGATGGATGAATTAATAAATTAGTAAGTTCTCCATCATTAGTAAGTAATAAAAGTCCACTAGTATCATAATCTAATCTACCAACAGGATATAATCTATTTTCACTTTCCACAATATCGACAACTGTTTTACGCCCTTTATCATCATGCGCACTTGACACTACTCCACGTGGTTTGTAAAGTAACACATATTCTTTAGGCTCTAATTTTAAAGTAACACCATTAATAATAATGGTATCGCTATAACTAGCTTTACTTCCTAAAGAAGTTACAATATCTCCATTTACCTTTACTTTACCACTTAAAATTAACTCTTCAGCTTTTCTTCTAGAGCAGTATCCACTATTCGCAATAATTTTTTGTAATCTCTCCATACAAATCACCTATAAAAATTATACATAATAAAAATTAAAAAAACAAGGGAATCAAAATCAAAGCCATTATAACCATGAATAAATCAGTAAGTAATCCCGCCCACAAAGCATATTTAATTTTCTTAATCCCAACAGTTCCAAAATATAAAGTAATCACATATAAAGTTGTATCACTAGAGCCTTGAATAACCGAAGCTAAAACACTAATAAAACTATCAGGACCATAAACTTTATACATATCATTAAGTAAAGCCAAGCCAAAACTTCCAGAAAGTGGCCGCATAATGGCAATCGGTAAAACTTCCAGAGGAATATTTATAAATACCAAAATAGGTTTTAAAAAATCAAAAAAATAATCAATAACCCCACTTTTTAAAAATATATTTACCCCAAATATCATTGCTAGTAAAGAAAAAAACATCGAACTAACCATTGGAAGCCCTTCTTTAGCTCCACTTACAAAACTATCATAGACATTTACTTTCTTATAAGCCCCATATATAATAACCACCAAAACCAAAATAGGAATAAACAAACTAGAAATCATCTTCATTTATAGTACCTCCTACTCCATAGCCTATCTATAATTAGTCCAAACACTAAAGAAATAAAACTAACAATCAAACAAGGAATTACTATAAAAGAAGGGTCTTTACTATCATAAAGTATCCTAAGTGAAATAATAGTAGTTGGAATAATACATAAACCACAAGTATTAATAATTAAAAAAGTAATCATACTTCTGCTTGCTTCTTCCTTATTCTTATTTAAAGATTGTAATGATTTCATTGCTTTAAGTCCAAAAGGCGTAGCTGCATTACCAAGTCCAAACATATTTGCAATTATATTAGAAGAAATATACCCCAAAGACTCATGACCTTTAGGAATTTCTGGAAAAATTTTGTGTAAAAGAGGATAAATTAATTTAGAAACCTTATCTAATAATCCAGATTCTTTAGCAATATTCATAATTCCAAGCCACAAAGATACCAAAGGAAATATCTGCATTACAAGTTCTAAAGTCGCTTTACCAGAAGAAAGTATTTGAGTGTTTAATAAATCAGCTTTACCAGTCAATATCAAACATAAAGAACCAGTAACAATTAAACCAATCCATAACTTATTAATCATTTAAACCAGCTTAATATTCTATCCCAAAAACTTCTCTTCTCTTTACCTTTTTTAACATAAATATCCTCCTCATGCACCACTTTATCACCCAAATAAACCTTAACTAAACCAACCTTATCATTAGATTTATATTTTCTTTTTTTACTAATTTCATACTTCAATTTCAAAATATTTTTTTCACTTTCCCTAAGTAAATACTTAAAATCATTTTTCAAATAAAGTGTATCTTTTTCATAATAATCTTCTAAAGGAATTATAATCTCTCCTTTATTTAAAATCCGATAAGATTTATACTCCTTAAAAGCTTCTTCATATAAATTTTTATGGTCATCCCAGTCATCCCCATCATTAATAGTAACCACTGTCAAATTTACATTATCCTTACTCGCACTTGTCACTAAAGTTCTCTTAGCTATTTTTGTAAACCCCGTTTTACCACCAGTAATATACTTATAAGTAGATAAAAGTTTATTCTTATTATGCCACTTATAAACATTTTTATCAGTCTTAACTGTATAATCCTTAGTTCCTGTAATTTCTCTAAACACTTTATTTTTCATCGCATAACTCATAAGAAGTGCCATATCATAAGCTGAAGAAAAATTTCCCTTTTCTTCATCCAAACCACTAGGATTATTAAAAGTAGTATTTTTCATACCCAAATCCTTAGCTTTATCATTCATCATTTTAACAAACTTATCAGTATCGCCAGCCACTGCAACCGAAATAGCTATCGCCGCATCATTACCACTTCTAAGCATCAACCCATAAAGTAAATCTTTTAATTTAATTCTCTCTCCAATCTGTATATAAATACCAGAGCCATATGCTTTTAAAATCTCATTACCAATAACAACCTCTTTATCAATATCACTATTTTCAATCGCAACAATTGCTGTCATAATTTTAGAAATAGAAGCTACACTTTGAACATAATGAACATCTTTACCATAAATAACTCTTAAAGAATCCATATCCATTAAAATAGCTGACCTCGCACTAGTAGAATAACCAAAAACTTTAAAAGGTAAAAATAAAATTAATAAAAAAATTAATTTTTTCACTTTTATCACCTAAAAAATTATATACAAAAAAATGGACAAATATGTCCACTTACTCACTCATCTTATTTAACAAATCGAATGTTTTTATTTCTTTTTTCTTTAAATGTGGTAAATCAACCAGTAAAGAATTAATAGCCATCTTTATATCCGCTTTCATTTTATCTAAATCTTGTCCATTCAAATCATCCACACTATTAATATCACACACCTCTAATAATTCCTTACCATACATATCAGTAAAATTATCAATATTTCTTACCCAAATAATCATATAAATATTTCTATAAAAGGTATGACTTTCATATTGTAGTACAAAAAAGAAAACTTTTAAAAAGTTCTCTAATTATTATCTGATTTATCATCAGTATTATCAGTCATATCATCAGCAGTATCTTTTATACCATCTGAAATATCATCAATAGCATCACCAATTACTCCATCTTTATCATCAGTTTTTCCATCATCAGTAGTTGTATCATTAATATCATTAGTATTATCTGGAGTAATAGTATTTACATCATTAACACCATAAAGTCCACTAAGTTTTCTTAAATCATCATCAGATAAATCATCTATTTTCCACTCTTCATTTTCCTTAGTCAAATGAAAAGTAATAGTATAAGTTTCTGTATCAGTTACTTCTTTTAATCTATCTAATCTATATCTAGCAAAAGTATTATTATCGTCAAACACATCAGCATTATTTAAACGATAATCATTAGCTTCATTTACAGCATCAGCATAACTTCTTACAGTAACTTCAGCATCCACCGTAGCTACATCACCATCAATAGTTTCATCCTTTATCTCATACTGCATATCACGGTAATGTGTTTTCATAAAATCATTATAATCAGACCTCTCCTCATCAGTTAAAGTCATATCATTAGTAAGAACTTCATCCAAATCACTAACTACATCATCATCATTAGTCTGATATTTATTCAAATATTCTTCAACTTTCTTTGTTGGAGTATTACCCATATTAGCCGTGCAACTACATCCAGTAAGTAAAACTATTGCCAAAAACGCATATAATACTTTTTTCATAACTTCCCTCCTCAATATATATTGTGGAAAATTATGAAAATTTTATACTATTTTTTTTAAAATCATATAAACTTAAACCCATCTCATCCAAATCCTCACTAGTATAAGTTAATTTGTCATAACATTTTTTAAAAGCTTTTATATAAATAGAACCTGGCATTTCTAAATTAGAATTAAAATAATTAACACTTCCAGTTTTAGTTTTATAAAATAAATCTCCATAAACCTTCGCATTATCTTCATCTAATTCCATAAAACCACATCTAAGTAATTTTTTAATAACATTCTGTACATTTTCATCACTTTTTAAAGCAAAATACCCCAAATCAGGAGTTTTAACTAAAATTCCATTAACTACTTTAAAATTATTTTCCATACATCTATTAACGCTAAAAAATTGATTATAAGATGGGTCAATTATATAACTTTTAATTTCATTATTAACTAAAAAATCTGCAACTAAAAAACTATGACCCAAGACATCACTTGAAATAGCCTTTTGTGTTTGTACAGGATTATAATTAATATTTAGTCTATCAAAATATCTTGCAATCATCGACTGTGCAGTATCACACATAAAATTAAAACTATAATTATTTACATCCTTATTTTTTTTAGAAGAAAGTAAAACTCTAGTTTGATAAACTATATAATTTAAATAATAATCTACTTCATTTTGTGTTAAGCTTTCATTATTAAAACATTTATCTTCTATATCATTTATTATATCCATATCCACATTATCCATTACATTAATTTTAACATTAAAAACTTGATTCAAACTATTCACCTCATTAAATTTCTTACTACTAAAATTACACCAACAATATTATACTACATCATCAAATTTAAACAAAATAAATTATGGCAATCGCAATAGAAAAATGACACTCATTCGCTAGAATAAGTGTCAATGAATAAATGCCCATAAGGCAATTTATTAGGTAGATATTCAACTTGACAAAACTGAATGCTCCCTTTTTTATTTTATGCAAGTTTTTCACATACTAATAATAGCATGATAATGAACTTTTTCAAGTTCTTCTATATAAACTCATAAAGTTAGAGTAATTTTCTAATGGTGGAGCCGAGGAGAATTGAACTCCTGTCCAAAAACACTTCCAAATAAATATCTACAAGCTTAGTTAGTTAAAAAATTTCCTAGTAAAGATTAGTAACTAACAACTACTCTACCAGTAAGCCTATAAAATTCATCATTACCTCTAGGCAAAATAATGATATATCTCTCTAAAAGCGAACCCTTAAAATTCTTCGAGAGCTAAAGAATTAAAAGAGTGTACCTTGCCAACCTTAGGCAAATGCTGGTACGTAATTATTTCTGTTTCCAGTTATATTTAAGTTTAGACTTAACGTGTCACTACGGCTTGCAATCTATCCATCCATGCTCCTGTCGAAACCAAAAACGGCCCCAATTTATTAAAGCTCTTATATTATAACACATAAAAGCTTTAATGCAAAATTTATTTTTTTAGTCTAGCTCTAATACTTCTTTCTATATCTCTTTTCTTAATATCTTCTCTTTTATCATAATTTTTCTTTCCCTTAGCTAAGCCTATTAAAACTTTAGCTTTACCATTTTTTAAATAAACTTTTAAAGGCACAATTGTATAACCTTCTAACTTAATTTTATCACGAAATTTTAAAATCTCTTTTTTATGAAGTAAAAGCTTTCTTTCCCTAGTCTCATCATGATTAAAAATATTTCCATTATCATAACTACTTATATGCATATTTATAAGAAAAATTTCATTATTTTTTACTCTTGCATAACTATCTTTAATATTAGCTTTACCCAATCTTAAAGACTTAATTTCGGTACCCGTTAAAACAATACCTGCCTCTACAGTCTCAAAAATTTGATAATTATACTTCGCCTTTCTGTTTAGTATTTCCATTATTATCACCTTTATATAATCTAAAATTAATTAACCCCTTATCTTTTATAACAATATCAACAACAATTTCTATTGATTGACCAAGCATATATCTTTTCTTACTTCTTTTACCAACTAAACTAAATGTAGCTTCATCATAAAAATAATAATCATCTTCTAATGCATCTATTTTAATCATACCTTCAACCAAATTAGGAAGTTCTACATAAACACCATAATTAGTAACTGTACTAATGATACCTTTATAAACCTCTCCAATATGGCTTTCCATATATTCAGCCATTTTCATATCATCTACATCTCTTTCACACTGTGTGGCTGCCATTTCTCTTTCAGAAGAATGTTTAGCTATCTCTGGTAAAGTACTATTATAATAATCTATAATTTGATTATCAATATTATGATTAAACAAATAAGTCCTAAGTAATCTATGTACTGTTAAATCCGGAAATCTTCTAATTGGTGAAGTAAAATGTGTATAAAATTTACTTGCCAAACCAAAGTGACCAATATTAACATTATCATATACTGCTTTTTGCATGCTTCTAAGTAGCATAGAAGATAAAATATTATACTCTTTTTTATCCTTTAACTGACTCAAAATATTTTGAATAGTCTTAGGTGTAATATTTTTTAAATTTGCATTTACCTTATAACCAAGTATATTTACAAAACTCAAAAAACTTCTAATCTTTTCTTCATCAGGTAAACCATGCACACGGTAGATAAAAGGTAATTCCATATAAGATATTGTACTAGCAACAGTTTCATTAGCCATAATCATAAAGTCCTCAATTAAATTCTCTCCAGTATCTTGAATTCTTTTTTGAATATCAATTGCCTTACCCTCTTTATCAGTAATAATTTTAGGCTCAGGAATATCAAAATCTAAATAACCTTTTTCTATTTTATGTTTTCTAATAATCTTAGAAAGTTCTTCCATCAATCTTAAATCACTAACAAATTCTTCATAACCATCAGGAATAACATTCTCATTTAAAATCTTATTAACATTCTTATAAGTCATTTGTTTTCTAGATTTAATATAACTTTCAAAAATCTCGCTATCCACTAATTTGCCTTTATCATCAATTTCCATTACACAAGAAATAGTAAGTCTAACCACATTAGGGTTAAGTGAACATATCCCATTAGAAAGCTGATGAGGAAGCATTGGTATAACCGTATTAGCTAAATAACTACTAGTACCTCTCGCATAAGCTTCATCTCCTAAAGATGTTCCTTCTTTAACATAATGACTAACATCCGCAATATGTACACCTAACAAATAATTACCATTATCTAATTTTTTAATACTAATCGCATCATCTATATCTTTAGTGTCATCGCCATCAATAGTAAATATCACTTCATTAGTTAAATCTTTTCTACCTTTAAGTTCTTCTTTACTAACTTCATCTGGAATATTTTTAAGTTCTTCTATTACTCCATCTGGAAAAATATCATTAATTTGATATTTTGCAGCAATTGATAAAATATCAACTCCAGGGTCATCCTTATGACCTAAAATACGAATAATTTTACCTTGATAATAATTACTTTTACTAATTTTATTTTCAACCTTCACAACAACTTTGTGACCAGGAACTACCCCATCTACTTCTTCTTCAGGAATCTCTACAATAATATTTAACTTATCATCATCTAACTTTATAAAATTCTTATCATTCTTTTTATAAAACTCTCCAACTAATAAATTATTTAAATTTCTTTGATTAACTCTTAAAACAGCAGCTTCATGATGACCTTCATCAAGAACTTTAATAACAACCTCATCACCATTAATAGCCCCGTTTACATTATCATTAGAAATATAATAATCCTTTTCTTCTCCATCAATAATAACAAAACCAAAGCCACGTCTATTAGCCACAAAAGTACCAATCTTCTGAGATTTATCGTCAAATTTAGTATACTTACCCTTATTAGTAAGTCTTACCTTTAAATCCCTAATTAATTTACTTAAAATTTCTGGTAAATATGGAATCTCCTCATCAGATAGTTGAGCCAAAATTTCTTCATAAGTTAAAGCTTTATTATGACTACTAATTATATTAAAAATTTTTTCTTCCATACAAGCACCCCTTTATATTAATTATAAAGCAAAAAAGCTAAAAAATATAGCTTTTATCAACTTTTAACTTTATTTTTTACAAAATATCCTAAACAAAATGCTATTGAGCCAATAAATGCGACTATCATATCCATCATTGTATCTGTAACCCCTGTTTCAGCCACTCTTTGAGCATCTCCTCCAAATAATATATTACAAACAAATTCAAAAGTCTCCCAAGCAAAAGCACAAAAAGCACTAAAAGAAATAATAAATAAAATACTAAACCAAACTTTATTTTTAGGTAATAATAACATTCCTACATAAGCCGTAAGTATTCCAGAAAAAGTATGAACTACCTTATCAAACCCTTCCCATTTATTATAAAACTCACATGTAACACCCATATAATGGGCTAGAAAAATAAATATAAGCCAAATAAATATTACTCCATCATTTAATTTAACTTTAAATAATCTATTAACAATATAAGGCAAACTAGCCGTTAAAACAATACTAGAATCTTTCAAAATAATAACAATTCCTCTATCTAACTCTCCTAAAATTGTAATAAATGAACAAATCAAAGTAATAATAAGTAAAATTATATTAATTTTCTTCATGTTCAATAGCCTCCACATCTACTTGATTAATTGCATCAAACCTCTTAGTAATTTTATCAGTTGTTGTATGTATATCTTTAACATCCTTACTAACTGTTTCGATACTTCTATAAAGCTTATCCCATCTATCCTTATAACGTTTAAACTCAACATCCAAAAGTCTTAATTCCTGATGAATAACCTTAGTATACTTATCCCTTTCAATATTTTTAATAATAATTTGTAAAGTAGTAAGGGTACTAATTAAAGTTGTAGGTCCACATATCCATACTCTTTTATTATAAGCATAATCAATAATATCTTGATGGTAAGCATTAACCTCAGCAAAAATAGCTTCAGCTGGTAAAAAAAGTATAGCCTGATCAGTTGTTTCATCTGGAATAATATACTTAGAAGCAATCGCATCAATATGTTTCTTCATATCACTTTTAAATTTTCTCTCAGCTAAAGTTTGATTAGGATTTTTCTTATCTACCATAGCTTGATAATCTTCCAAAGGAAATTTAGAATCAATTGCAATTAAACCAAGTGGCTCAGGAGCAAAAATAACACTATCCGCAACCGTGCCATTGCTTAAAGTATATTGTAATCTATATATATTATCTTTATTTTCTCCAAAAACATTCACTAAAATGTGTTTTAAATTAACTTCTCCAAAAATTCCTCTTGTTTTTTTATCAGTTAAAACACTTTGTAAAGACACAATATCACTAGATAGAGAATCAATTTTCTTTTGAGCTTCATCTATTTTAGATAACCTTTCTAGAACAGAAACAAAAGTCTTATTAGTTTTTTCAAAATTTTGGTCTAACCTTTCATTAACTTTATCATTAATAACATTTAACCTTCTTTCAATTCTATCATTTAAAACATTAAAATCATCAGTTAAATTTTTATTAATATCATTTTTAAAATTACCAAGTTCCTTAACCATTTCTGTCTCTAACTTACCAAGTCTTTCTGTAATATTAGATTCATTTACATTCTTAGTTAAAGAAATAATTGCTACTACTAAAATAATAACTAAAAGTCCAATTATAATATACTCCATGTTACCTCCTTTATTCTTCGTATATCCACTATAACACATACTAATGTTCATGTAAATAATTTTAAAGAAAAAAGCATCAAAATTGATACTTTAAGAATTCAAAATCCAAGCTTCATAACCACCTATAATATTAAAAACATTATATCCTTTAACTCTAAGAACTTGCACTAAAGTCTTAGAAGATGTACCTGTCTGACAATATATATAATATGTTAAAGTTGGATTTAAATATTTTTCTGGATTATTCATTAACACACTCGCATTAATATTAATTGCCCCAGGAATATGATTGTCATTATATTTCTGAGGTAATCTAACATCAATAACATTCGGATTAACTAATTTCAAAAAATCCATAATACTTATCTCCACCATATCACCTCTAACATATCATATGAAAAAAATAATTAAAATAAATTATCAAAACCCAAAAAATAGTTCAATATGAACTATTTTAATCATCATCATCGGCAAAGAAATCATCAAAGAATTGATCATCAGTAACATAATCACCCTTTTTAATTTCAGAATTTTTAATCTCTGATTTATTTGCACTAACTAAATTAGGTTTATTTTCTTCCTTCACAGTTTGATTAACTTTATTAGTTATTCTAGCCGCAAAATCTACACTATTAATAACCTTTTTGTTTTCATTATTAAGTGGTTTTGATGGAATATTAACTGAATTTAAATTATTTTTTAAAGGGTTTATAGAACTATTATTAGCCATATTAGCTGGTACTTTAACTGGATTAATTTTACCAATAACATTTTCGCTTTGTTTTTTCTTTTCTTCCTTTTCTAACCTTTCAACAGCTTTATCAATATTTTTAAGCATCTCTTCCATTGACATTGGTCTTTGAACTGGCCTAGATGCGCTCATACCAGGTAATCCACTTGGCATATTAACGCCAGAACTATTAACCTTATTCATATTAGGCATAACTTGGCTAATAAGTTTATTCATACTTTCTTCTCTTTTGGCTTCCCTTTTCTTATTAACAAATGTTTTTAAATCAAAAACATGTAATGGCTGTTTTTCTCTAGTAGGATAAGTAGCCTTCTCACACTTATCATTTTCTCCCCAATCAATTTGCCAATCTAATTTCAATTTAGTTCTAAAAGGATCCATACGAGATCTAAGTAAAATAATTTCTCCCATTTTTAACTTTTGCAAATCACTAACTGTAATAAGAGGTCTAGTTTCTTCTATAGCCTTACCATCTTTATCTTTTTTATCAGTTTTAACTTTAACTTCACCGCACATCTCACTAATTTCTTTTAAAGCAGCTAATTCCGTACTAATTAGATAAACTGTATTTGTACAGTTACCTCTAATAGTATCTCCCTTTTCTTTACCATATACCTCAGATAACTGTGCATAATTTTGAATAACAAAGAAAAATCTCATTCTTCTACTTCTAGCTGCCGATACCATTGTATCGACATCTTTTAAAGGTGGCATATTTGCAAACTCATCAAGTAAGAAATTAGTTCTATATGGTAATTTTCCACCACATTTTTGGGCATAATCAACTAAAGTTTCATAACATTGTTTTAAGAAAATTGTAACTAATGAATGATAAGTTTTCTTTTCATCTTGAATAACAATAAACACCGCTGTCTTTTTTCTACCAATATCTTCAAATTCAAAATCGCTATGTGAAAGCATTTCAGATAAATTTTCACGAGCCGCGAATAACCTAATTTTTTGTTTAAATACCGATAAAATACTTCCTTTAGTATCACTAGGTGCAGAAATAGTAGAAGAAGCGCTTATATAAGCTGGACTAGTTGGGTCTTTTGTTTTAAAATATTCATTAGAATAAGTAGAATTAGGTCCACATTTATCTTCTCCAACAGTCGTAAATAAATTGACACTATTTAAATTAATTTCTTCTTCTTTAGCATCTTCAAACAATCCTAAACAAATACCAGAGAAATAATCTGCCGAAGTCTTTTCCCAAAACGGATCACTGTTTTGAGCATTTTCATCATACAAAATATTCATAGCTAAGTCATCAGTAAGTTCATTAGCTTTATCTGAATTACCCTCTTTATAATACTTATATGGTAAATGTAAAGGATTCCAACCACTACCTTGCTGAGGATTACGAAAATTCAAAAGAACAACATTATAACCTCTTTTCCTAAGCATTTCAGCAGTTGTTTCATAAATTTCTCCTTTAGGGTCGGTAATAATCATTGATTCATCATGCTTAGCTAAAGAATGCACCAATGGAAAAATAGCCACTTGAGTTTTACCAGCACCAGTAGAACCAATAATTAAATTATGTCCTTCCCCATTATCAACCCACATTTTTTTACCATCATTAATCAAAGGAAGACCACCAGCATCTGCCGTAGCAGCTTGGACTTTAACCATAGTTAATTCTTTTTTCATCTCATCTTCACTAGTCCATCTTGAATAACCTTTAGAAGCTTTTTTAGCTTCAGTAGAAAATCCAATACCTTTTTCTCTTTCAAAAAATCTATCAGAAACACTAAATAAACTAGCAATCAAAGCAATAATATAAAAAGTAAATGTCATTCCTATATTTTCAGGAGAAAAAGCCGGAAATGGATTAAAACCATGAAAAGGATGATCCAAATCTCCTTTAGCAAACTGTATAATGTTTAAAAGGGCAATTGCCACAAAATACAAAAGTACAATTGCGTATCCACCAAATATTAACCAGTCTTTTTTATCAGCTCTAAATTTCAATTTCATCAGCAACCACTCTTTCCTACAAACACCAATATTATAACAGAACAAAATATCAAAATCAACTTTGACATTAGCTTGTTTTATAGCCTTATCCATTTATGCAACCTTTGTATCAAATTTATATCCGTGCTATATGCCATGCCCATCACACAAAAAAGAAATATTTGTTCAATATTTCCAAAAAAATATTACATTTATGAATCCCTTCTATAATAAGCTAACCAGCCACCTTGATTATCACTAACCCATATTTCTGTACCTGTTTGATCACCAGTTCTACCACATAATCCATTTCCTTCTCTACTACTAGATGCTTGTACAACTTTACCATCTCCAGCATATATACCTGTATGTCCTGTTTCCCACAATATATCTCCTGGTTGTAGCTCATCTACTGAATATGTATATCTTTTAAAACCTATATTAGTTAATACTCCATCCATTGTATATGTTGAAAAAGCTGAGCCGCCTAATTCTTCTCTACTATACCCTGAATTTAAAAGTGCATGCCATACCAAACTTGAACAATCATAATCTGGTCCAAGTCTATTACACTGACTATATCCATGTGAGTCATCATTAGCTATATCTATTGCCCACTGTAAATAATCTACATTTGCATCTGAGCATATTTTAGCATTAAACATTACTCCCCAGCCAAATCCTTTTCGCATTTCCGCTTCTGTAAAATGTCTATTGATATATTTTTCCTTATAACCAGGTGTATTGTCCGAGGGATCATTTACTAAATATTTGCCATCACTAGTCATTCCTCTTACCACTATAAAATGTCCTGTATGAGTAAAAGTACCACTATCTCCACTATACCAAGCTATTACAGGTTGATTATTTTTTATAGCTTTTTTCATATCATTCCAATCAGTTGTTCGGGTTGGACGGGCAATATTATACATATCTGATACTGGTCCAAAACCATCAATCCATGATTCGGTATCATTGGATTCACTTGCATTAACTTTCGCAGCCACATCATCAGGATAAATTTTTTGATCTAAAAGATAACTTACCACCATAGCAAACGCAGAATATGCACAACCAACACTTTCAAAAGTCATCCATTGTTTATAATCATAATCCCACATTGATTTAGAGCCCCATCTTGAATCCCCTTGTCTATAATGAGGAATAGCCAATCCTCCTTCTAATGGTTCATAAGCATATTCGGCTTTCGATGGATCTTGATTACAATAATTACTAGTTTCTCCATTTCCAACCCCAAAAACTATAGGTGGAGTTGAAATTATCTGTATAAATGAAACTACCACAAAAATCACTATAATTCCTATAATAAGTATCGGTAATAAAAAAGGAGTAACAGAAGTAGCAATTAAAGTTCCTGCGGTTTTTACCATAGATTTTATAAAATTTTCAGAGTCACTTGAATTATTTTTCTTTGTTACTAAATTTTTTGCTTTTGATATAAATCCTTTAAGTGCCATTTCTACACCTCCTTAATATATTTATCAATCCATTATACAATCTTGTTTTAACTCATATTCTCCATCTTTAAATTCATAAATTTGATTACATTCATCAAAAGATGGCATATTTGCTCTACCTTTAGATATAATAAACTCATTTATTCCATCATCATCTAAATCCAATATTTCTATAATCGTAAAAGGATTCATACCCTCAGACTTATTTATAACATGAGCCTTTCCATCATCTACAACAAATAAATAAGACATCATCTTATACCCTGTTACAGATACTGATAATGAATAACTTGACATTGTATATAATATCTCATCTCTACCATCATTATCTAAATCAACTTTTACTTTCAATAAAGAATTTTTTAAATTAGTCATTTCTTCTTCATTTTTTGTGTTATTAACTTGAACAATATACTGATCATCAGAATAATCATATGTTTCTAATTTATAATCAGCTAGAGTAATATCATCTAAACCAGTATAAGCAATTCTATAATTGTTAATATTTAAATCACTATAATCTTTGCCTAAAAAATACCATGTATTGTTTAAATATTGTGCATATTCAGCATTTTTTTTAGTCATTCCATCATACACTGTAAAATCATATTTTTGAGTCTCTTTTGGAACATCTGTCATTTGAATATATTTTCCATTTTTATATTGTAAAATCAAATAATTACCAACATATAAATAAGAATTACTACTTGAATTTCTACTATTATTTATAAACAAAACAAATATAACATATATTCCAACAAGCAAAACAACTATACATAATAATATTAAATTTTTTTTATTAAATATAATTTCATTCATTAATAACAGCTCCCTTATTTTTAATTATATATTCTTAGACAATCTATGTCAATTAATATATTTATATTTTAATTTTATTGATAATAATGTTTCAAATTGATATAATTAAATTAGAAAGTAGATGTTAACATGGAAAATTATGAAAAAGTAAAAAAAACAATAAGATATATAATAATCGGTATTATTCTCATAATTATAATTATAATAGCTATTTTATTTTATAATAATTGGCAAGCACAAGAAAACAATAATAGATTATACAATTATCTTGAAGCAAACAATTACCAACAAAACGCTGATGGAATATACTATAAAACAAATAATTTGAATAATACCACCACAACAGATAAAGCAATAACTCAAGAATATTTATTTGCAAGAAATATATCAAAAGAAAATGATAACTATACATCAATCAGTCTTCAGTTCACAAAAGATAAAACAATTAATATCATCTACCAAGAAGAAGGCTTCGACCAAAAAAACAATTATGGTATTTTATTTCAAGAAGGCACTTATAAAGATGGAAAATTTGAATGTAAAATAGTTACTAATAAAAATTTTGATACAAAATGTGATTTAATGAAAGAGCAAGCTCAAGAATATGATAAAGAAATAAAACAAATTTTAAAATCCAACAAAATAGACCCAAAACACATAAAAATAAAAAGTAAAGAAACTTCAAAAGTATAAATTTAAAAACCTAAAATCGCAAAATTTTAGGTTTTTAATTATATTCCAAGAACATTCTCTCCTAAATTACTTGCACTCGAAACACGTTTACCAGCCCATTCTGGGAACCAATTACTATTTCCTGGATTACCATATTGTTTATAATATGCTCTTGAAACCTCAAATTCAAGAACATTTTGACCGTTATTATGTCCCCATTCATTATATCCTGCATCATTAGGATTTTTAATATCCGCAATAATACAAGGAATTTTAGTACCATCTTCTAAAAAGAAATCAACCTTATCTCCAACTTTTCCAAACGTTTCAGTGCAAGCTATCAAATACCTACCCTCATAGACAGCTATACCATTATCAAATTGAGCCCCCGCTGGAATCCAATGATTATAATACAAATCACCTTGATTAGAATTGTATGCCCAGTTCCAGTTATTATCACTATTTAAATAAAAAGTTACTGTAAAGCCTCCACCACCAAACTCCTCAGGAATCACAATATCGCCAGAAGTTTCTGTTTCACAAGCATCACTATAAGAACCACCTTGAGCAGAGCCATCACTAAACTCACTTCCAAAAGGCACATCAGTCGCATACATAACTCTATATGCCACAATTCTCCAAGACTCACCACTATAATTCTCACTTAAAGAAGTTCCATCTCTGGCTGGGTCATTAATTATTACTTTGTTATTTTCAACACCTTGAACAGCTACCCAATGCTGCTGATTATTATGATACATTTGTAATACCACAAAAGGCTGATAATTACCCTCTACTGGTGTCGATAAAACATCAGACATCTTTGCAGCAATCTCTCCTTCATCAGAAGACACAAAACTTTGTACACCTTGAAAACGTACATTAGGAGCTATCTCATCAAATCCACTCCATGTAATACCACCAGAAGAATCATAACCGCCATTATTAGAAAGAGAAGTAGCTAAAGCTCCAGGATTAAATTCTTCATAATCGTCAGGCAAATTAGTAATTTTAGTTCCTGATCTTGCAATTTGTATAGCGATAGAAGTTGTAGTACATCCTATTTTCCCAACTGTAGATGGACCAACAGCCACACTACTCCATTTTGAATCTGTTTGCTTCCAACTTGAATAATTACCAGTTGAGCCATAATATACACAAATTTCTTCATCATCGCCCCTATAAATTTTGGCAAGGTCAATAATTTCCTGAGCCACAACATCTTTTTTCTTTTGATATCGTTCTTTTCCTTCTTCAGTACTTAAATCAGGATTTTTTACATGATCATAAGTACCACCTATAAAACCATACTTACAAATATTAGACATAGTATAATAACGACTAAGCTTTCCAACTATAGCATTTTCTTGAACACCAAAATCTCCATTATCCCCAAAATTAATACCAGGATTAAATGTAGAGATTACTACATCAGCTGTTCCACCAACCGCACAAAAAACACCATTCATAATTATTGAGGCCAAATTTTGAGAATCACTACCTTGTTCAAACATATTACCAACAAAATAATTACCAGCTAAAGCTTTCTTATAATTTTCATCACTATAACTACCTGTCCAATGACTTGAATCAAGCATAACAATAGTAGCCGCTGTCAACAAATCCATCGCTTTTGGCTGTTTAACATCAGCAACACTAACAACACTTCCCTCATTTCCAGAGTTAAGTCTATCTACAGTTTTTTCTATCATCTTCGTAAGTACACAATCAGTTTCATAAGCATTACCATCAGAATCATTTCCACCTGAAGCAATACACTCCGCACCTGATAAAATTGCATCACCAATAAGCATTATTGAATCACCAATATTACTAAATAAATTACTTATATTATCAGCTAAATTATCCCATTCATTTTTATAACTATCCTCATCAAAACCAGGGTCATAACTCTCATCAACATAATCAGTAAAATTACCTCTATGAGAAATCGTCGCATATAAAGCTTCTTCATCTATTTGATTAGGAAATGCTTTTTTTATAGCCGCAACTCTATCTAATATCTGCCTTTCTTTCCTGTTTTCCACAGTTTCCTCATCCATAAAATCAGCATTTACTCTATTTACATTAACAAAAACTATTAAAAAAACAATGGATAAAAAAGATATTAATTTTAATTTTCTTTTCAACATACCAACTATTTTTTTCATTTAAACACCACCTAATCAAATAATAAATTAAACATTATTATTTTTTTTCGCTTTATGTCTAATAAATAAAAATATTATAATTCCAATTAAAACAATAGGTAATAATATTAGAAAGGTCAATGAAGATGTTTCATTAGGATTTTTAATATCCTCAACAACTTCTTCAAAAGTATTGTTCTTTTCAAGTTCAAATTCTACAGTCTTATTAAAATAATTATACATATCTAATCTCCAAGTGTAAGTATTATCCGTTACCTCATCAGCATTGTTTTTTAAAACTTTCATATCTGTTGTTATATTAATTATAATACTATCAGCTTGAAGTCCATCATCGCCAGAAAAACAACTAAATTTTTCCCCACTTGAAAAACTAATAGATTTTCCATTATCGACAATCATTGAATTAGGATAACAATTATTTAAAAAATAACTATTCTTAAAACTACTAATATTATGTTTATAATTATATTTTAAGTTATAATTATTTCCATCATCTGTAACAGAAGTATTATAAAAATTTTTTTCATCTGAATCTAAAGAAATAGGCGTTTTATTATCACGATAAATTATAACATCATCATAATTAGTATCACTTTTAGAAAAAGCCATATTAATACTTTCATCAAAAGTATCACTATCAATAGTTAAATCATACTCAATGTCACATCCAGTAAGTAAAAATACACAAATCAAAACTAATAAATACTTAACTTTCATAAACACCTTTCCTTTCGGTTAGTAATTTAAAGAAGGTAAAAACAATCAATAATTATATAAGTAGCTCTTACCTTCGATAAAAATTTTATAATCCTCCACCAGAACCAAACGAATCAAGTTCTTGTTGAGTTACAACGACATTAATTCTCATACGTTTACTACCACATATAAATAAAGCTTCTCCTTGGTTATATCCTTTAATACTTTCCTTTTCATTATCATTTAAATCAATCAATTTAGATAAATCCTCAACTGCTTGTTTCCTAAGTCCCATAACTAAATAATAAGAAGCATTATCAAATATAGCTTTACCTTGAGTAATAACACTAGGATCACTAAAATCAGTTGGTTGTTGAGTAATTATAATTGTTCCAGTATTATATTTTCTAGCACGTCTTTGAACTTGTGCCAAAAAATCTGCTCCCAAAGTATTATTTCCTGATAAAAGAACATGAGCCTCATCAACAGTAAGTACAGTATTAATATTTGGGTCTAAAGTCAAACTCCAAGCATATTTTAAAACATTAAAGAAAAGTGCATTTCTAATATTTGTATCAGTATTCATTAATTCTCTAATATTGAAAACTATAAAATTACTTTTTGGAGAAATTGTAGTCGTACCATCAAAATAAAATCTAAGTTCCCTAATTAAAGGACGTAATTTTAACTCTAATTGTTCTAAAATATCTCTTTCCTTACTCTGTTCTGGCATAGCAGTAATTTTTCCTCTAACTGTTGCATAAACATCTTTAAACGTAGGATAATCATTAGAAGTAAATTTTGTAAAATCAGTATTAAAATCGATACCAAAACGCTTATAAGTTTCTTGAACCATTTCACTAAAAACATTAATTACATCTTCAGTAATAGAAGGATCATAATATTTCATAAATGCTTTAACTGTCTGTAAAGACCTAGTAAGTACAGCATATCCCATACCCTGTTTTATTTCATCATCATCAGCATCCATAATTACCTCAAGTGGATTAATCATACCAAATTCTCCACCCTTACCTAAATCAATAAAATCGCCACCATAAAGTCTAGTCATTTCTTCTAACTCACCTTCAGGGTCGATTAAAACCATTTTATAATTATTTCTAATATGGCTTCTTAAAAGTAATTTAGCTGCTGTTGACTTTCCACTACCAGAAGTACCTAAAATTATCATATTAGCATTATTTCTATTATGTTCTTTTTGGATTTGATATAAAAATTGGTTAAATAATACAACTCCTCCAGAAAAATCAACTCCAAGTAATGTAGATAAACCAGGGTCTTTTATACTATCAAATACATAAGGATACATTGCTGCTATGGTAGGTGATGGAATTGGTGTACCAATTCTTTCTTCAATATCTTGCTTAGGAAAAATTGGTAACATACTTTTTAATACCTTTTCCTGTTCAAATCTTAAAGGAATTGCTCGCATATCCATCGCTTCTAAATAACTTCTTAACTGAAGTTTTTTAGTAGTTAATTCTTCATCTGAATCAGCAGTAATCATCAAATGCAATTGAAAATCATATATCTTTGATTGACTGGCAGCTAATTGTTTAATAAATTCTTCCAAAGATTCATAATCTTGTCTAAGTTTTTCTTGAATTGTTAAATCATTTTCTTCTTGATAACGAACTTTCAAATCAGCAATCTCTTTATTAATCATTTTATTAATAACACTAAAAGGAAGTGGAATATGTTTAATAACCATTTTAACCCCAGCCATACTAGTCAAATTAGCTAAAAAACCAGGACTAATAATCTTAGGATAACTAATAACAGTTAATATAGTTGAATATTTATCACTAGCAATAAAACTACTAGGTTTAAATTCCAAACCTTTAGGAGCAATTTGTGTTCTAATATCCATTAACTCATCACCGTCCCAAACGTAGTAGTAGTTCCTCCATTCAAGAAATTATCTAATATAATTCTTAAATCATCATTTGAAGTTTGTGTAGCAACCAATCCCGCATTAGCAAAAGCTTGAATTAAATTTCTAATTTTCTTTTGTATTTTATCCATATCTTTTTCCTTAAAAAGTAAATAAAATTCAGTATCAACAACATTATTAGTTGTAAACATATTAGCCTTATTAATATCATCCAAAATTAATTTTCTTTTAACAGGACTTGATTGTTGATTATAAAGTAACTGTAACCTAGATAAATAAGCTGTTATATCTACTGGTCTATCAGCAGCTATAATCCAAAATTCATAATCAATCAAATTATAAACATTTCTTAAATTAGTAATAATCATATTTTGCATATCAGGCTCTAGAATAAAAATATTTCTAGGAACAATTTTTACCCCTGTAACCTTCTCATTATTATCACAAATAATTACCCCATTTGTTATTGACCTTATTGGTACAAAATCATTTGTGTATTTGCTTCGATTCATCGAACTCATCTTTAACACACCAACCTTTCCATAAAAATCTTTGTCTTGTAGTATAAAATCTATAAGCTTCTTGAATTACAACTCTAATATTATGATAATTTGGAATTGGCAAAACCAAAAAACCACAAATTACCGCAGGTAATAAATCAACAATAGCCGCTAGTAAATTGTTAGGCGAAATTATTAAAAGCAATAATAAAGTCGCCCCTATTCCAATACTAAATAATATCAAATCAAAAGTTGTAAACACTCCAAAAATCAACATTGATTTTTTTGAATTTGCTGGAATTAAAAATTGCATCTAATCACCCCTTTATTTCTTTCCTCTATTTCTAGCATCTGATACATCTTGTAAACGAGATTGTTCTTGTCGAAGTTCTTCAAATCTAGAATCCATACTATCAATAGATTTTTGTAAATCTGTAAAATTATCAAAATCATTTTTACCAATAGAAACAGTTCCCTCAATATCGTTAGCTAAACCTTGAGATTGTTTATCCATCTCATCCATATACCACTTTTCATATGAATCATAATTAAATCCTACAAATTGACCATCCTTATTATAATCCGCAAATTTATATGTTCCATCTTTATTTTTTTGAATTAATTTTTGATAACTATCCCAATCTTTTGAAGCCATATTTGTTTGCAATTCTCTAGCAGATTGTTCACTCATTCTAACGTTATCCATTTCTCTTTGAATTATTTTAATATCCTTATCCATTTTTCCCACTCCTGCATCTCTGTTTTTAACACCTGCAGCAGCATCTAATGTATCAAGCACTCTTGCACCGATACCATAATTTGCTTCTTGATTAACATCACGGCGATATCTAGCCTCATTAGTTCCATGAACAGCACTAGTAAAAGCTTGCATAGGTTTTTGTCCAGAAGCTGCAGCTTTACCTGCCCTTACTGTACCACTAACTGCTCCACCTGCAATACCTAACAAAGGAGAAGCCGCACCTTTTATAACGCCTAATTTCCCAAGACCTTTAGCATTTCCTAAATTTTCTTTAAAATCAGAAATATTATGTCCTCTATTTTTCCAAATATTTCTACCAAGTGCCCAAGTATTTGCTGCCGCACTTCCAACAGCCGCGCCAGCTGTTGCTCCAACTGTACCTAAAGCAACCATTCCTGCATTTTTAAATGGATTCAAACTCAATTCTCCAGAGCCTTTAATTCCAAATATTGATTCAATCATCTTAGGTACTTGTTTAGCAAACATAAACGCTCCTATAACTAAGAACAAATAAATCCATATACTATAATCTCCAGCTTCATGAATCTGACCAGATATATAATTTCCATCAGCTAAAATACTAGAAGAAATCATCTCAATAAGAAGCATTACAAAGAATATAGTAGCTAGTCTTAAGAATAAAGAGAAATAAGTAGAAGCACATTCTTTAATCCAATTGTTAAGTTTACCACTACCAATTGATTCTTTAGGGTCAATATAAGATACAATGGCAATAGGAGCTACCATTTGTAAGAAGCACAATTTTATAGCTCTGACTGCAATATCAATAGTAAATGAAATAAGTAAAAATACAACATATATACCTGCAGCAGCTGAAATAAAAGGCATATAATTAATTACATATTGTCCATCTTCTTTTCCATATAATAATGTGCCAAAATCACTAAATTTTCTATCATCACAAACATTTCCAACACAGTTTCCTTGATCAGTACCTTCAGCAGGCGCATGTTTATAAAAACTATATAATGTTACACCATTAGCGGACGCATTATCATCGGATGAAACAAATTGATTTAATGCATTCAAACAATCTTCATTAGCCATATCTTTAGAGCCAAATACACCACTAGTTCCTGCACATTCCCCAATAACATCTGTATTTACCCTATAAAAAGTACCATATAACATAAACTGTAAATCTTTTGCCATTACATCTACTTTTTCAAGACTTAATCCATCTGAATCATCTGATGCATTTGTACCCAAAATAAGCTGTCCAATAACATTTTCTTGTACAATTGTTGATTGTAACTCCATTGCTGCACTAAAAATATATGGTACACTTACAAGTAAAACTAAAGCTACTAATACATTAGTAACTAACTTTCCAATACCTTTAGAACTATCTCTAAATGCATTAGGGTCAACTAAATACTGTAAAAGTGAAAAACTTACTTTAAATAACATAAATATACCTAATAGAACATAAACATGAGATACCAATTGATAAAGTGGATTAGTTTCATCAGTACTATATAAATTTAACTCAGACAAAAATATAAAAACTTTATATATCTCAGGAATTAACCCATATACAACATTATCAAGGAAAAACATAATTGCTCTAAAAATATTCTGTAATATATCCATAAAATCCTCCTTTTACTCTACTATATTTAATATATAATTAATTTTAATCACCTGTAACATCACAGAAAATTTCACCATCTGCGCCAACAGAAACTTCTCCTTCGCCAATAGAATTATTAATAAGGGTAATAATAAAGCTAAGTAACACTGGTAATAATAAAAGTATAATAACAACAATAATTCTTGTGAACAAATGCTTTATTGCATCTCTAAATTTCTCATCATCAGAGCCGGTAATAGCTTTTATAAAGCTTATAGCTGTCATAACAACTAACAATATTATTCCACCAACACTTATAATCCAAAAGGCAGTTTGTAACATTTCCTGTAACGTTGGACTAATTATACTACAAGGGTCCTCTAAAGAATCAACTTCATATCCTTCAGCATTTGCCCAATCAATAATTTTTTGAGTATCAACTAAAATCCCATCAGAATTAACAGCATCTTCAACATCATCAAACTGTTGTTCAAGGGAATCTTGTAAAATAGAATCAGTTTGCTCACAAGCTTTACCTTTTAAATCTAAATCTTTTTGACCTTGATAAATACAACCAACAGATTGCCCATAAATCATACCAGAACCATTTCCCGCATAATCAGCACTATAATTATTACCTGAACCACTTACCTTAATAGGTGGACAATTATAACCATTTTTCTTAAAATAGCCTGCAAAATTAATAGGCGATGCATTAGTATCTTCTCCATATACTTCATCAGTAAAATCTAATGGCGCTCTATCAAAAATACCATTTACATTAAAACCTATTTGCATAGATGATGTACCATTATTTTTACATCCTCCAGTTTGGGCGGTAAATACATTACAATTTTTAACCGTTTTATCAGATTCACTACATCTATAAGCAACTTGAACAATAGCTGTTTGATAATTATAATCACAATTAGTAATAGAAGAATCGCCACAAAATTGATATTGACATATGACACCATAAGTACAACCACCATTATTTGATGAACCACCATCATCAGTTGCTGTATTTGGCACCGCACTAACACTACTTATATTAATGGATAAAATCCCAAGCGCTAAAATAAATGTTAAAAATATTTTCAATTTTGCATTCATATCATCACTTATTCCTATTATACATTATACAAAAACATTATACCATAATTTAATAAACTCACAAACACCTAATAATAAGAAAAATTATTTACTCGGTGACATCACAGAAAATTTCACCATCTGCGCCAACAGAAACTTCTCCTTCGCCAATAGAATTATTAATAAGGGTAATAATAAAGCTAAGTAACACTGGTAATAATAAAAGTATAATAACAACAATAATTCTTGTGAACAAATGCTTTATTGCATCTCTAAATTTCTCATCATCAGAGCCGGTAATAGCTTTTATAAAGCTTATAGCTGTCATAACAACTAACAATATTATTCCACCAACACTTATAATCCAAAACGCAGTTTGTAATATTTCCTGTAACGTTGGGCCAATTATACTACAAGGGTCCCCTAAAGAATCAACTTCATATCCTTCAGCTTTTGCCCAATCAATAATTTTATTTATATCGACTGTTATACCATCATTGTCTTTATCATCATTCTTCCCTGTTTCTGAATCAGCATATGCATGCCCTGCATCTTCAGTAGCTTGTTCTTGCATTTCTCCTACATTTATAACCTTATTTTGAGGAACACATCCTGGATTTGAAAGAGGATCAGTTGACCATGATGTACGACGACCGCTAAAACCCACTCCAAATTGTTTAAACTTAACTTTAATCTCATCATTGCCATAATAGTATAAAGTTGGACAAGCAAACTTATTATTACTAGTAAAATAAGACTTAAAATCATTAATTTTAGAAGGTAAAATATCACTTTCATCACTAATTGGAAGATCTTCACCAGGATTTCCACCTGTTTCAAAAAAACTATTAGCGCTCATATCTTGTTTACTAGCCACTGGATAAACTGTAAATTTAGAGCACTCACTAAATGTTTTGGAAATATCACTGCACTGAAAAGCAACATAAAGATATCCACCACCCATAAGATATCCACCACCTACTGATTCACGTAAACCATCCAAACTATATTTACACTCAATACCATAATCACAGGTAGTAACTGCTTTTGCACTATTTACATTAAAAAACAAAAAAGAAAACACAAATAAACAAACAAGTTTAAAAATTTTTTTCATATAATTCCTCACCTATTATAATTATACCATATTAATCTCAAACACAAACAAAAAGAATTACCAAAAGATAATTCTTTATTCTTCAGACTCATTATTTGTGTCAACACCATTAATAAATTTCTTGCTACAACTCCAAATATCACTAACAGTAGTACCATCGGGATTAGCTTTATCTTCAACACCAGAAACCAAATTAACAGCAAGTTGAACTACGAATATAATTAAAAATACAACCAAAGCAGAAATAAGACGTGAAACAAAAGCTTTCTGATATTTCTTTATATCTTCTTCTTTTTTTGCTACAACTGACTTTGTAAAATCAAGCATTC
This sequence comes from uncultured Bacilli bacterium, assembly GCA_944329375.1. Lineage (GTDB taxonomy): Bacteria > Bacillota_I > Bacilli_A > RF39 > UBA660 > Coprosoma. Next base: position 60,250 of record CALVIB010000003.1, read on the forward strand.
CCCATATAATTAACAATATTGGAACTACTATTTTAATACCAGTAATAATTGTAGAAACAACATTAAAAAGCGTATTTGGAACTAAAATTCCTTCACACAATGTTGAATCAGCGGTATCTAAAATATTAAACAAATCCATATCTCATTCCCACTTTCCATATTAAATTTATTATTTACCAGTTATTAATTCTTCTGCACAAGTCCAAGCAGTTTCAGCATCATTACCATCGCCACCAACACTTGCAGCTAAACTTATAGCAAGTTGAACAATAGTTATAATTAAGAATACAACAACAGCTGCAATTAACCTTTTCATAAATGTTTTTTGACCAGCTTTAATTTTATCTTCATCTTGTCCAATAATTGCTTTAGCAAAGTCAATCATTCCCCAAATAATTAATAATATTGGTACAACAACTTGGATAGCAACAACAATCAAATGAACAACATTACCAATTCCATCAGGTATTCCACCATCAATAACTCCTGTACAATATTCTAAAGTATTAACTAAATTCATAAACTTAACCTCCTTAACTTATACTATAAATATACATTCATTAACATATTTTGTCAATACACAAGATTCTCAACTTAACCAAAATTTACATTATAAAAAGGAAATTACTTACCAAACAAACTCATAATTCCCTTTTTACTTTCTGATTGACCAGCAACATCTTGTTTATAAAAACCTAATTTTACCAAAAATTTATCTAAATCTTCATTATTGGAAGATTGGTCATTTAATGGTGGAATTTTATAAAATACACTTAATCCAGTCTCATACTCGAAATCAGAAACATCAGAATCACTAAGCATACATTGATTTAAAACGATTTTTTTATCTTTATCTCGCTGTAATACTTGAGGGTCTCTAGCAAGTAATTTATTTAATTGGATTTTAGAGGGCTCTAATAAATAAATAACTTCATTAGATAAACTCTCAGCCACAGTACTAGCATTCGCATCTATCAAAATAACATCAGAATTACTATATTTAGTAATAGTATTACCAAGCTCACTTCCAGACACACTATACATTTTATCCTCATCAAAATACATAAAATCATGTTTATCAACCTCAAGTGCGACAACATCATAATTACGAGCTAATTGTTTTTTAGCAATATATGTTAAAGTAGTAGAACCAGCTCCTGGAGTTACATCTTTAAAACAGATAACTACACAACGCTTTAACTCTTGAACTGGTTGATTAACGTTTACATTATATGAATAATTTACATCATGGGTCGTATCTAATTGATGATACTGAGCCACATCCCTATAACTATTTGGATGTTCATAAAGCCATTTTACACCTTCAACATTCATTGTAAAATTATAAATTCGCATTGAAATTAAATCAGATAAATATTCAGGATTAGACGTTTCTGGTGAGCCATCTAATAAAAGTATTAATTTATCCATATCCAAAGATAATGACAATTGTTGTAAAGTTTTTATGTTTTTATAATCTTTTAACGCTGTAACATCTAAAATCATTTTATTAAAGAAGAAATTTTTAAATGTTTCTACAATTTCATTAACTGTAAATTCACCTTCTAACTTCTTAATAACTTCAATATCTAAATTAGCCAAAGCATCACGATATTTATTAGCAATTATTACATTCACTTATCAACGCCTCCTTTAACTATCTATCTCATTAAATATCATAGTTTCACCACTAACTGGTAATCTAAGCAATTGACTTATAACAGGTACATCAAAATACATATATGCAATTACTCTATAATATTTACCACATTTTGCTCTATCAGAATTTACTGTACATGTATCAAACTCATATACACAGTACTGGTAATCACTTGTCTTGTTAATCAAAATCCCATCATTACCACCATTACCACTAACAGTTGATTCACAATTTGCAGTGTTTTTTACAGTTCCAACATTTTGCCTATATCCAATATTTTTCATCCAATCTTCTATTCGTTCTTCCGTAGAATCATTTACTCCAGTGGTATAACCTTGGTCTTTTTCAATCTCTTCAATTATTTTATTTTTTACTTTAAATGCTTTAGAATATGATAATGATCCAATAAAGAAGGCGAGTAAAATTATAACAAATAAAATTACTAGATTAAAAACACCAGCATTTGCAATTGCTTCTTTCATACTCTATCCCCCTGTTCTTGATGATCACTAAAATTATAAATTCTTTCTCCCTTAGTATATACAGGCAACTTAAATTCACCAACAATTGGTAAATTAGCATAAATATAGCTTATTAAAGAATAATTATAATAGATAGGTTCATTATCTCCATTATATCTATCATTTTCATTTGCACCTCTATCATCTTCAAAATAATAAACACAGTACAAATATTTAGCATCCTTAGACCTAACCAATTTACCACCATCTTTTTCTGAAGGACAATCAGTTTGACCTTCAGGATTATAAGTATAGCCAATACTACTTAAATAAGTTTCCATTTCTTCTCTAGAAAATTGATTATATCCTTCGAATTTATCCAACGAATACAAAAGTCTTTCATTAACTTTAAAAGCTTTATAATAACTAATAGTAGCTGAAAGTAAACCGAAAACTATAATTACAAATAAAATAATTATATTATACAAAAATACACTACCAATACTTTCACGCATTTTTAATCACCACCCTATATCTAAGAAAAACTTGCTTTAAAGCAAGCATTAATTTGAAGTAGTACAATCAATATTAGAAATAGTTTGACCTGCGTAAGTTCCACCTTGACATGTACTTCCTTGTACATATCCTCCACCATCAGTACAACATGCACGACCACTGGCAGTTTTCATCAAACTATTTACAAGTGGTGTAACAACAGCTACAACAACACCAATTAAAATTATAGCAACAACAGTTAAATTAGCTTCTCCTGCAGCTTCTTTCATAACTTATCACCTACCCTCCTATTATTAATTATAACATAAATAAAATTCTTTGACTATACCTTAATAATTCATCATCATCATCATTGACAGTAACAAAAATCCTAAAATGCCACCGCCAGTTCCAAAAAGCATAATCATAGTTTTATTTTCCATCTTTTCCAAACGTTCTTTATATTTTTGCTCACGCGCTTTATTCTGTAAAGTGGAAATAGTTTTTGAAAACATAAGTAATTGTTCTTGCTTATTTTCTTGACTACCTAAACCTAAACGGTAAAGCAATCTCATCATTCTCATAGAATCACGTACAGGATATTCATTTGCAAAATCCATATATGGTTGAACAGATGAATCACCAGCATCAATTTTAGCAACCAATTTTCTTAAACCAGGTTTAAAGATATCAGGTGCAGTTTCAATAGAACGAGAAAGCGCTACTGGAACTGTATAATGTTGAACTAAAATTTCTAGTCCCTTTAAATAGTATGGAAGCATTAAATTAATTTTATGCAAATTTTGCTTATAATAATTACTCAATTGCATATAAGGTAACTTAAATAAAGCAAAACCAATTAATAAAGAAAGTAAAATATAAGCAAATGAAAGTTGATTCATGAATATAAATAAACAAAATATAATACCAATTATACCATTACGAACTCTAAGTCCATACATTTTGCCAATATCAACATCTCCACCATATCTTATTTTTAATAGAAATTCATAATCAGATTCCATTAAAGTTCTAAAATAAGGCTCAGTTTCTTTAATAAATTTATTAGAATTAAAATGATTATTGTATTCAAGTAAAAATATAACAACAATTGCAATAATTATAAAAGTTAAACCTATATTCATTATTCCGCCCCCACATTTTCATTATAATATTTTTCGCCAGATAATATAAAATATGTATTTAACCAAATAATTCCATGCAACAAAAGCTGTACCCACCAATTTTCAAGCATCTGATTATAAGTTTCCATACCAAGCATAAATTGAACAAGCATAACCATTAAATAAAGTATAATACCAAATTGTAAAAACTTTTTATGAAATGAAGCTCTATCAATTCTATCACGATAAACTCCTTCTACAAGTAAATCTATATCCTGACTCATATTTTCTAAAGATTCTCCAGAATCTCTAGAACCTTCATTAGTAATTTGTAAAAATAATTGATGCATATTTCTTACTATATAAAAATCATATTTAGAATTCATATAATTTAAAGATTGATCGATAGTACCATTTTCATAAGCCATATCAATCATAAGCTTTACATCTGATTTAACTGGATCTTCAAGCACATTAGAAGCATATACTCCTTCCAAAGCCTTAACAAATGACTGTGTCGTAGCAAATTCCATAATTGTATTAGTAGTATATACTTGAATCTGCTCAAATATAAATTCACTGTAAAGTCTTTTACATCTTAAATAGGTTAAATAAGGAATAACTGTTACAGCTAATGCAGCATAAATAAGTGAAACAACAATATTATAGAAATATAAATATGTTACAACAGCAGCACTAACTGCAAAGACAACAACTTGAATAGTATATTGTCTTGGAGTATATTCTTGCCCTAACTCCTTAACTTTTTTTCTGACAACTTTAAATGAATAAGGAGCATATTTTTCATATATTACACCAACTTTTTTATTTATAAACTTATAAACATTATTAGTATCACTATTATTACGATATAATACAACAAATACCGCAATTGCCAAAACAATCAAAAATATTATTAATGTCATAGTATTCCCCTCCTTTATTCAAATAAATTTTCAGTTATATCTTCTTGATTTTCAGATGAAGAAACCTTAGAAAGTTCGTCAGAAGTACTTAACTGATTAGATTCTCCAGTAAAATCATTCATCAGCTTTTCATCAGAAATCAACTGTTCTTTTGGTATATTTTCTTTAACTTCAGTATTGGCTTTCATAGAATCACTTTCAACATAAGACTCTCCTGCCATATTCTGAAGTTCTTTAGGTAAAAATACTCCTTGTACCTCTAAATAATCAATCAAATAAGGACTTGGATTATTTCTAATAACTTTGCCATCCGCACCTTTTCTATATATAATATTGTGTCTTGCTTCATTTGTATCACTAGTTACATAAAACTCTGTAACCTCAGCAATCTCACGTCTAAACCTTCTTGTAGTTTTATCTTGATATCCTCTAACATATATTCCAAGTTGAATATATCTACAAATAGAACTCAAAAATTGGTCAATATCTTGATTAGTTTCAAGTAAACTATACATACGGTTAGGAATAGATGAAGCTCTATCAGCATGAATAGTAGACAAAATATAATGACCAGAAGAAATAGAATTACGAACAGCAAGCACCGCTTCCGCACTACGTACCTCTGAAAGTAAAATCCATTTTGGATTTTGTCTCATACAAGCTTCCAAGATATCAGTATAAGAAGCAATGTTGTTAGTTTTTAAAGAAACGACATCTCTATGTGGAAAAATCTTATCCAAATGAAGTTCCAAAGTATCCTCAATCGTAATCACTTTTTCATTTTCAGCAATTTTTGAAGCAAGATATTTAACAAGTTCTGTTTTACCAGACCCAGTTTCACCACAAACAATTATATTACAGTGTCCTAAAACACATTGCTCCAAAAAATCAATAATATCTAATTCAACATATTTATCCGCAACTATTTTATCCTTTTGCAATCTTATTTTTGCTGGTGTTTTACGAACAACACAAGCAATACCATTTTGGGCAACAGATTCATGGATAAAAGCTAAACGCAATTCAGCACTTTCAGCATCCAAGAATGGATGAGCCATATTAAATGTTTTACCCATTACATTAGAACACTGAAAGGCTAATTTTTCCATAAAAGCGTTATTAATAGCTGGATTTTCAATTCTGAATATTCCTTTAGACAAAGTTTTTAAATGAATTTGTCCACCATTGTCATAAGAAATATCAGTTATATCATCATCGTCCAAATAGGGTTTCAAAGCACCAAAATCTATTTGGTCGAACATATTATGCATTATTCTTGCCTCGTATTAGTTGAATTAGTCATTGGAATATCAATAGTAAGGCTATGTGCAGTACCATCTTCTTCCTGTACAGTAGCTGTTAAAGTTCCATTACCTGTATAAACAACTTCTTGAGTAGTCTTAGTTACCCTCTGACTTGTTCCTCCATCTTTTACATAAGTACAAGTATATGTACCATTACATCCTTCAGGGAAAGTAATTGTTACAGTATTAGGATTTCCACCAGTTTCTGATACAGTAGGTATTAACTCATCATTCTCAGTTGGAATTTCTGGCTCTGGAAGATTAACAGAATGAGCATCTATATAATCTACTAATTGTTGTGTAGAAACAGCAGTTGCACCCTCAGTATCAACTTCTCCACCATGTGGAACTGGATATAATTCTACACCTAAAGTATCCATATAAGAAGCTTTCTTCAAAATAGTATATAAATTACTTTTTAATCCAAAAATCAACATTGCAGGTGACCTTTGTTCACTAGTATTTTCAAATACTGCTCTACCAGATGAATCCTTTACTGCTAAAACTTCAATATTTTCAATTAATTTACCAATCATAATCTTTTCATCAGTACCATTACCGACTTTCATATAAATATCAATCTTATTACCAGGAAAAATTGAATTACCATATGTACTTTCCATATTAACAGGGAAATTATATACAACTTCCCCAGCTTTTACTTTTGCAAAAGCTGCATCAGGAAGTTCATCTTCATCAATTACTGTATCAGTATAAAACATACTTCCTTCAGGAATAACTGAATTCACATTAGAATATTTACCAACAATTTGTGATTTCAATCTAATTACATTATCACTTATAGAAATATTAGGCATATCAATAAATTGTACCATATCATCTGTTATCTCTGTTCTAGGTTGAATTGTTTGTGTAGCAACAGGAACTTGAATAGGTTCTACCGCATTATTAATCTGTGTACTATAACCTATATAAAGTAAAACTAAAATTACTATAACTCCTATTAATGTTACCACATTTTTGTTTTTAAAAACCTTTTTGGCAGACGCCGTTAAACTATTCATAAACTCATCCTCTCTTTTCTTTTATTTTAATAAGGTACTTCCAAAATAGCATCTATTCTATTTTGTAAATTAAATGTTACTTGTGTGCTACCTCCTACACCAACAACACCACTTTCTACACTCAAGCTGACTTTAGGTGGTTTTTCATTAATGTCATAAAACTTTATATTATATTTTCTAGACATACTTGCACTTTCAGCGTATCTTCTAATAAAATTTTCAACAAACTTTTCTCTATGTATTCTAATTTCTCCATTAGCTCGGTATGCTGAATAATCAAATGCATCCCACATAGCTGCCTCAGTTACTTCTTTTAAAAGCTGTGAATTATGCTCATCAGTATTAGTCAAATTTTGGAATAAAACAATGAAGAAAATAGACATAATACCAAGACCTAATACAAATATTCCCCAAAATGATTCTTTCATGTTCTATCCCTCCTAACTCATATCACAATTGTAAAAGGCATCTTTACTGGCCTTATTAGCACATTTACCTGTTACCTCTATCTGGTCTTTTAAGAAATCACTGAAACAAGCTCTTCCATTATCTCTACAAGATAACTTCCAATCATCATATCTATTATCATCATTATAATTTCTAATAGACCTAATCGTATCAGCATCTAAAGTCACTTCATATAAAATATGTTCATCATCATAAACTTGAGTATTTTCATCAGTAACATACTCTTGTACCACTTTATTATTATAGCTACAATCAATTTTTTGAGTTTTTATATTATAACTACACCAATTAGCCCCCGTATTTCTTTGTTCTGCATCTTGACCAGGGAATGGGTTATTTAAATCAATTGTTCTATAAATAACATCTTTTCCTCCTAAACCTGGACAAGTTCCATCAGGCATTGGTGCACACTCGCCGCTTGGACAACATCCATAAGGACATTCATCTTCTGGACAATATGGAGTTGCTGGACATATTCTTTCATATTCTTCTTTGGTAATTTCATTACCATCAAAATCATAATACTTTCCATTTTCTATTCGGCAAGTATCTCCTGAATCATCAGGCTCAGGACAAACTCTTTCATATTCCTCTTTTGAAACTTCTGTTCCATCACCCAAATAATATTTTCCATTTTCTATTCGGCAAATACCAGAATTTTCATCTCTAGTCACAGGACAAATATAACCTGAATTACTATTTGATAAATCATTTTGTTTAATACAATCGTTATTATTTCCAATTTTATTACTAGTTCTATTATTAACACAATTGTATAAACCAGATGCATAACTTCCATTACTATTTCTATATAACTTAGCACAAGCACTTTGAGTAAGTTCCTCATATTCAGCATCAGTCAAACTACCCTTTACAATTGAATTATTAGAAATAGCACCAGCTTTTATTGCTTTTTTATATATATTGTCACTAACTGGATTTGAAGGATCGCTAAAATAATTATTATTCATTTTATATGCATCCTTTATTTTGCTATTTGGATCACTTGGTAATTCATAAGTTAACTGAACATCAGCAATTTTAGCTCCACCTTCTGTTTCATTTTCAAATGAAATAGGTAAATTAGCAACCCCTACATCTTTATACTTAAGATTAAGGTCATCTTCATTAATACCACTTGGGTCAAATATAGAAAGACCATCTTCTAATCTAATATATCTATATACATTGTCATCCAAAGTATAAGAAACAGTTTGAGTCATTGTAAGCATATTATTAGAAACATTTGAACTATATGTATTTGCTGCTTTTTCATCAGGCTCTAAGGTAATTGAATTTCTACTATATTCACTATTATTTTTATTATATTCTGTATATTTCAATTTTACCGTACCAGCATTATCCTTAAAAGTATTACGGCTATTTCTTTCAAAATTATTTAAAGCATTAACATCATTAGTACTACTTTTACATTGTCTAGTTCTAGTAACTGTAATAGGTTTAAAATTAGGAGCCAAAGTAGAAACAGTAGATAATTCTTCGTTTGTTGCATTAACTGTAAAATAACGTCCTGTATTAACTTTTACATGTCCAGTTAAATCAGGAAATTTTACGGTATACTCTTCTCTACAAAAGACATTATTACCTTTATTATAATAATTTTTAGCATTATTAACCTTTGCCTTAGGACTAGCTAAAATAGCTTCCCAATTAGTCGTATCTTGGATGACATAAGCCTTATTTTCAAAACCAGTTGCTGAACAATTTACACATGCTGCATCAATTGAATAATCATAATCTCTAAATTGATCTGTTGAAAACCATAAAATATTATATCCTGAACCATTGTTTTCATTTGCAAAGCTCCCTTCTAAAACTCTAACATCATTACCCATATTGGCACTAGCAAACACGCCTCGTTCCCATTGTGCTTGTGTAATTCCTATATCATCTTTAGAAGTAAATAAATCATTTGCAGCCTTAGAATTAAAAGGAGAAATCCAAACTTTCCAATTTCCAAAAAGATATTGTTTTACCGCATTATTACTAGCAACATCTTTTCTAGTAGCTAAAGCCCATGACCCCGCTCCACTACATCCATTAGTAAAATATTGTAATTTTTGGATTAAAATTCTATAACCATATGAATCATATCTTCCTGGATTATTATCATGGTCTCTTCTCATGTCACTCATTTTCATACCAAAACCTTCACTACTAGTAATATAAGAAGTGATTTTATCTTTATTTGCATTGTTAAGACCATCTGGGAAAATATCATCAACTGCTCGTCCATCTATAAGTTGATTAGCTAAATCAGCAAGTGGACCACTTTCAACATATTTTGCACTATTATTTGGAGATGTTCCAGTAGCATTTAAAGCATTGACATAATTTTTTGCTCCTTGAATCAATGTTGGACTATAATTTCCCTCTCCAAGCATCGCACTAGCAGCTCTACTAGGAACTTGAACTACAACAGATTTTAATATTTCTCTTCCACCATTTTTCGTTTTATAGACCAAATCAAATCGATAAGCTGCGGTTTGTATAATTCCATCATAACCAGATTGCCAATAAACATCTTCACATGTTGATACAGCACCACCAGCTCCACCAGAGTTACCACTTTGATTACCTGAACCACCCCATTCAGCAAAAATAGTTGTAGGTAATAATATAACTAATGCCACAAAAATCAAAGCTATTTTAATTTTCTTCTTCATAAATCCACCTCAATTTATTTAATTTTTTTCTTAATAAATACAATGACCAACGTTATTACAACAACAACGCCCAAGAATATAAGCATATACTTATTATTATTTAAAACATCCAAAACTGTATCCAACACATCTAATTTGCCGCTTACACCAGTGCTTGTTCTTTGTTTAAGTTCCTGTTTGTATTTATTAAACTCATCCATAAACTGATCATCAGAAATACCCAATTTCCCCCAGTTTTGACAATATTTAAAATTAGGATATTGGTGACATTCTGGATAAGCTGCAAACACATTTACAGTTGGTAATGTTATTGTTTTTCTAAGTAAGCTTTCTCCTTTACAATTGGCATCATTAGAATAAATATCAAAACTTACAGTACCACTTGCAAAATTAAATGTTTTATCCTTACCATCACCATAATACTCTTTTCCATAACTATCAACAATATACAAATCGGGAGTCAAATTAGATACATAAACTGTAAATTGTACACTATCATATGTATAAGCTACTTGCACATTACTAGCAAGTCTAGAAAGTTCAGCTTGTCTTTGATAATCACATTCAGCATGAGTAATTATAGGAGTAACGCACATGCATAACAAAGTAAAAAATATATATTTGATTTTATTCCTCATCAGCGTTCCCTCTTTCCTATTATAACACATAATATAATTATTTTAAAACATATTTATAAATATAATTTCTAATATTAAAACTTAAATAAATCTCCTTAGCATCTTTAATCTCATACGGAATCTCAATATATATATTAGAATCCTTACCAATTTTAGGTTTTATATTTTGAGTATACAATCTACGAGACTTCCACAAATCATCAATTTTATAATTTAAAGTTGCAAAAGTATTCAAAAAAGTATTAAGGTTAGTTATTTGATTACTATTAACATTACTATCAATACTAAATTTACCATTAACTTTCATTAAACTTTTAAAATAATTTCCCGTAGCCGTTGGTGTCAAATACTCATAAGAATCAATACATTTATCAGTTGCATAACAATATTTATAATCAACTTTAAATTTATCACTAATCTCATAATTATCAATTTCTAAACTAGTATTACCTAATATACTCTCATCATAACTTTGAAGTTCTCCAAGTTTATTTTCAACAGTTTTACCTTTATCATCTAAATCAATAGGTTTTAAATTTACAAATATGTTTTTAGCGCCAACTTCTCCTTTAACATAACTAACATCATCATTTAATTTCAATACCATTTTTTTGGCAGCATCTTCCTTAGGAATAACAAAAGCTAAAATATAAGTTTTAAATTCATTAGTTAACTTTTGATTTACATATGAAGTACCCAAATCATATAATTCATTAGCATAATCACTATTTTGACTATAAGATTTACCATCAACTCTAAGAGTAACAAGACCAGTGTTAAAGCTTTTATCTACATCTCCTTGTTTCTTAACATCAAATTTAACAGCAACTATCATATTATCAGTAAGTTTTGAACCTAAAGGGTCATCTTGTGTCAAATAACTATCTTTTACATTAATAACCATACCACTCGCATTAAAAGAAGTACCTTGATTATATGAAGCAGTATATACCCCCACATTTAAATAAATTGTAAAAGCGATTATTATTAAGAAAATTATACCAATAGTATTAATTAAAAATTTATTTTCTCCATAAACATATTTAAATTGTCTTAATTTATATCTAATCTGTCTACTAGCTTTATTTTTATCAAATTCTAAAGCAACTTCAATTTCTTCGCTATCTTTTTCATCAATATTTAATTTTTGTAAATCTGAGCCAAAATCAAATTTTTTAATATCAAAACCTGTTGCTCTTATAACATACCAAATCAAACAAACAACTTGTAAAAAAACTGAAATTAGAAAAAAGTCACGCAACGCACTAGAAACACGCAAATCCAAAATAGACACACTAATATTTCTTAAAAGTGGATATGTCACGCCAAATAAAACAATTACGATAATATAAACTAATAAACTATATATGTATAAAGCTTTTGGTTTCTTTTTATAAATCATTACAGAAAGTAAAATAATTATTAAACTAATAACTGTTAAAATCAAAACAAAACTATAAATATTCATAAGTGAACTTGGTAACAAATCGTTTAAGGCTGAACTATAATCTCGAACATATATGCTAAAAAAATTAAAAAGTGCGTAAGAACGATATAACAAAAAAGCTATAACAACCGCAATAACAGCATGTAGAAACTTAAAATATTTTATAAAAAACGCATAAGGTTTCCTTAAAATCATTTCTAGCAGCCCCTTCCCTATAATATAATTATAACCTATTTTCTAACAAAAAAAAAGAAAAAATTTAATTTTTCAAACAATTTATAATAATTTCATATTTTTCTTTCAATTCATCATAACTACAAGCACAATTAGCTCCACTGGTAGAAGGCAAATAAATAGCTTTAATCATAACATCATGCAAACAATATTTATTATATAAAGATAACGCCTTTTTACCAGTAACAAAAATATACTTTATATTCGTACCATCTATTAATTTCTTTATATCATTAACTTTAGGATTTTTAATTGAATAATCACTAGAACCATTAATGTCACAAGAATCAAGCACATCCCACAAAGCAATTTTATGTCTTTTTAAAAATTTCTTTTTTCCTAGTATACTACCTGGTATTTTTTCATCAAATAAATCACAAATAACTTTCCAAAACCTATTTTGTGGATGCATATAATAAAAGCCATATTCTCTAGATTTAACAGAAGGGATAGAGCCTAATATAAGTATTTTACTATCCTTATTCACATATGGACCAAATTCATGACTAACACGCATATTTTATTACCTCCAATTACAAACTAAGTTTTTTCCCTACTCTACAAAATTTATCAAATTCTTCAATAACATCCATATCAACTCTCATACTTAACAAAGCTTTATCAACATCATCTAAATTACCAAAGTTTTCTAATATCATATAATACAATTTTTCTTTAATGCTTTGTTTATCTTCAATTTGCCAATTTTCTATTTCTATAATCCTTTGCAAACAATTAGCAACTTGCAAAAATTTAATTTGTTTCTTAAAAATAGCATATTTATTACACTTCTTTGCTTCACGTTCAATCTTATAAGCCACACCAATAATATCAAAGACATGCGAATTAACCACATAATTTTTACTTGAAACTCCGCTTTTAATATCACGCCTATAAAAATAATCTAAGTTATTCATCATTAACACATCATCAGCTTTAATAAAACAAGAATAAGTAAAAGCAACATCTTCCCACATAACATTAGGAATAAATCCATAATTTTTAATCAAATCACTTTTAAATAACTTATTACAACATGATGGACTCTCATAAATAATCATTTCTGGATTATTTTCAATTTTTAAATATCTCCCTTTTAAATCAGAGGTATATTCTTTAGAATAATATGAATTATCTGAAACAATTTTTAATCGCGTAGTAATAATATCAGGAAAATTATTATCTAAAGCTGCATCATACATAGTCTTATACATGGTTAAACTGACATAGTCATCAGCATCTAAAAAACCAATATATTTACCACTAGACAAAGAAATGCCTCTATTTCTAGTTTCACTTTGACCAATGTTTTTATCGTTATAGTAAGCCTTTATAAAAGAATATTTTAAAGCATAATCTTTTATAATTTCTAAACTATTATCTTCTGATGCATCATCAATAACAATTATTTCAATATCATCTAAAGTTTGATTAACCAAAGAATCCAAACAAACTTTTAAATATTTTTCCGCATTATAAACAGGTACAATTACACTAACCTTTGTCATACAATCACCCTTAAATTTTATATTAAGATTATCACAATCTCAATCACATTTCAAATTAAAAAATCAAAAAACTATTAAAATTTTTTAAAAATATGATATAATATATTTGTTGCTTGTGTGGCGGAATTGGTAGACGCGCACGACTCAAAATCGTGTGGCTTTTAGCCATGTGGGTTCGATTCCCACCACGAGCACCAGGTTGATAATTACTCGAACTTATAAAAGTTTGAGTTTTTTATGTATTCATTTTTTATTTTGACATATAATAATATAAAAAGTATTGACGTACATAAAAAAGTACGTTATAATGTAATCGAGGTGAATATATGAATACTATAAATATAACTAATGCTAGACAAAATTTATTTCAATTAGTTTCTGACGTAAATAAAGGCTTTAATCCAGTCAATATAATTAACAACAAAGGTGAAAATGCTATATTGTTATCGGAAAGTGATTGGCGAGATATAGAAGAAACTATTTATTTAAATTCTATACCTGGATTTGTAGAATCTATCAATGATGCTAGGAAAGAAGATAAAAATAATTGCACTGTTTATAAAAAAGGTGAAGAATGGTAGAATACAAAATAATATTTTCTAAATTAGCCGATAAAGACAAAAAATTATTAAAACAAGCTGGACTCGAAAGCAAAGCAAAAGAATTACTAGATTTAATAGCAATAAATCCTTATCAAACACCACCAACATATGAAAAATTAAAAGGAAACTTAAATGGTCTTTGTTCAAGAAGAATAAGTTATCAGCATAGGCTAGTGTATGAGATAGATGAGGATAAAAAAGAAATATTTATTTTAAGAATGTGGACTCATTATGACAAATTATAATGTATTTTTAGAAATTAACCTTCTTAAAAATTTCCAAACATGTACCACCACGAGCACCAGATTGATAATTACTCGAACTTTATGAGTCTATATAGAAGAATTTGAAAAAAGTTTACTTTTATGCTATTATGTATATGTAAAGGAAATTTGCATAAAATAAAAAGGGAACATTCAGTTTCGTCAAGTTGAATGTCTACCTAATAAATTGCCTTATGGCACTTATTCATCGACACTTATTCTAGCGAATGAGTGTCATTTTTTTATTACTACTATCATAATGATAAGGAGAAATAAAATGATAGCAATGAGCTTAAGAACTTTTATAATAAAAGTCTTAGTTTTCATCTTTATCAAACCTCCTCTCTATAAAGATTAGAGGTAGACACTCAACAACTGATATTCCCTATAAAAAGTATATTATTGAATGTTTAAAAAAAACAAGTGAACAAAAATTATTTTAATAGATTTTTAAAAATGTGTGTTATAATTTTAGTAGTGATTGATTCTT
This sequence comes from uncultured Bacilli bacterium, assembly GCA_944329375.1. Classification (GTDB taxonomy): domain Bacteria; phylum Bacillota_I; class Bacilli_A; order RF39; family UBA660; genus Coprosoma. The sequence continues at coordinate 75,582 of CALVIB010000003.1, forward strand.
ATATCAAATTGTTAACGAGTTGTAGATAACTTTCCTGGTGGCACCATATTGATAATTACTCGAACTAAAAATAGTTCGTTTTATTTTATGGTCGAAAAGTGGTCGAATACATTAAAACAGAATAATCTAACCACAACAAAAATTATTATTAAACAAATAAATATACATAATAAACTATAAATATTCCAAGCATAATCAAAGCTTCTTTCCTACTAATAGTTTTTTCGCTTTTTGCAAACGCATATAAACAAAAAGAAGATAAAAACACCACTAATATATCGACAAAATTAAAGCCGCCTAAGCCAACATTACCATAAATAACAACAGGCAACCCCAGAACAACACAAATATTAAATATATTAGTTCCAACAATATTTCCAACAGCCATATCAAATTCACCTTTCCTTGCACTCGTAACTGTCATTACAAGTTCAGGTAAACTAGTTCCAATAACAATTATCAACATAGTAATTATTTTTTTGCTAACATTAAGTTCATTAGCTAAAATAACCGCATTATCAACAATTAAATCACTACTAAATATAGTAATTAAAAGAGATAACAAAATTAAAAGAATTGACATAATAGGACCATATTTTATATCATTGCTATTATTAGTATCCGCTCCTTTACGAACAAGGCCAATTAAATAACTAACAAATACGCTAAAAAACAAAATCAAAACCAACCCATCAGGTCTTGAAAAAACATTTCTAGTAAACGGATCAAACAATCTATCAAGCATAAGTATTGAAAATACAGATGTAATCAAAAATAAAATAGGTAATTCTTTTTTTATTGTTGCGTGTTTAACCTTAATAGGTCTAACCAAAGCAGCCAAACCAATAATTAAAAACACATTAACAATAGTACTACCAACAACATTAGCAAAAGCAATTTGTCCATCACCATTTTGAACACTTTGAAAAGATATCGCCATTTCTGGCGCACAAGTACCAAAAGCCATAATCGTAAGCGCAACAAGCATTTTTGGAACATTAAATCTCAAAGCCAATGAAGAAGAAGCTGTAACTAAAACATCCGCAGCCTTGACAATTAAAATTAATCCAATAATTAATAATATTAACTCTTTCATTTATCCTCCATATATTTAGAAGTAAATAAATCTTGATTATCATCAATCTTTTCTTCTTTTATTTTTGGTAAATCATCTAATGAATTTAAACCAAAATAATCCAAAAACTGATTAGTAACACAATATAAATTAGGTTTACCAGGTAATTCAGATTTACCCACTTCCTTAATTAAATTTTTTAGCATAAGTCTACGCATCACATAAACAGATGAAACACCTCTAATTTCATCAACCATAACTCTAGTTATTGGTTGATTATAAGCAATAATAGCTAAAGTTTCCAAAGCAGCTGGACTTAATGTATCAGACATTTCTTCATTTACCAAATTTTTATAATAACTATAATGTTCTTTTTTAGTAACTAATTTATAATTATCATTAAATTCTTCTAACATAAATCCCCTATCATCACTCTTTAAATCATTACAATATTCATTTATTAATCTCTGTACATCTTCTGAAGATATACCTAAAATATTACACAATTTTTCTTTAGTAATTCCCTCATCACCGACAACAAATAATAACCCTTCTAATACTGCCTTTAAATTCACTCTACATTTCTCCTTCTGCATAAATTGTTATTTGATTCAAATTACCATCCTGATGAATTTTCAATTTACCATTTTTCGCCAAATTTAAAATTGATAAAAAAGTAACAACAACATAATCTTTACTTTTTATATCAAATAAATCCTCAAACTTTATTTGTCTATCAATCTTTAACCTATTCATAATTTCATGACTTCTATTACTTACAGAATATTCTTTTTTAGTAATAACTGTATTAAGTGGTTCATCAAAAAGCTTTCTTTTCTTAAAATCCATAAATGCCTTAATCAAATCATCTAATGAAACTTCTTCATCAATCAAAACGCTATTATCTTTAAATTTTTCAAGATTACTTGGTAATTTACTATACATAAGCTTACGTTCTTGCTCCATATCTTTAAATTCTAAAACCATATCTTTATATTTTTGATAATTGATTAATCTATTAATTAAGTTTTCTTTAGGGTCATCTTCAAATTCATCACAGTCTTCTTTTACCTCATTAGGAAGTAATTCTCTAGATTTAATCTCAATCAATTCAGCTGCCATAACCAAATATTCACTATCAACATTTAAATTAAGTCTTTCCATACTTTCAATATAAGCTAAATACTGCTCAGTAATTTCTGTAATATTAATATCAAAAATAGTAATATCTGATACTCTAATTAAGTGAAGTAACAAATCCAAAGGACCTTGAAAATTATCTATCGTAAACTCATAATTCGTATTTTTCACCTATAATCACCTTAAAACATTATAACATTTTCTATTTTATTTATTCAAGTAACATCTAAAAGGAAAAAAATTTTATATTAATAATAAAATTAAATATAGAAGGTTGATAAAGATGATAGCGCGAATTGTTTTTTTTCTAATAGGTTTTGGATTCAGTATAATTGGTTTTGTTTTCATTATAAGTTATTTAAATTTAATGACTATTGGGTATAATTTTAAAGAATATGTTCATTTTATAAGTAGTAATATTGAATGTCTAATTGGTCCTATTGGACTATTAATTATATTTTTAACAATTTTTCTTCCAGGAGGCAAAAAAGATGAACTACATATATGATGTTGTTTTAAATTTACAAAAAGAATACTATGATTTTTATGAATGGAATCAAAATGATAATATATTTCATATGCGAAAAATACCAATTATAAAAATAAATAAAAAACAACTTTTAGAAATTAAAAATCATTTAATAAAATTTAACGGAGAAACACTTAAATATTTTAATACTAAAATCTATGCGGAAAGATTTAAAGAAAACAATATAACAAAAATAAAATCAATCCTTATACTAAGTGCAGAAAACTTTGCTTTATCAATAAAATTGAATAAAAAAGGAATCATAACCCATAAAAGTTCATTATTACCAGAAGAACAAGATGATATATTAGAAATATCAAAATTCCAAAAAGAAATTGTTCTAGACTATAAAATAATTCAAAAAAATAAAACTGAGTTTAAAACAAGATTTGAATTAGAAAACGAAAAATTTATTCGAAATGAATTAGATACAATATATAAAGAACAAAATACAAAAAAATTAAACTATATTTATCTAGAATGTTTCAACAAAAATGAAAAAAACTATGAAATTGCTTATAAAGAATTAAAAAAAGAAATATATAAAGCAAATAACAACTTTAAAAAAATATATAATATTTTTAAAATAACAAAACAAAAATAAAAGGGATAAAAACTATCCCGCAATTTCAAAAATAAATGGTAAAGCTATAATAAAAGCAATAAGTAATACAAATAAAATAATCAAAAATCTCTTAGTTTCTTTTTTATCCTTAATTAATTCCTCAGAATCTTCTTGAATCTCACTAACTGTTTCACTATCAGATACAGTTTGTTTAGAATCATCTACTGAAACATCAGAAACATTAACCTCATCTAAAGTTTCAATTGAATCAGTAGATTTTTGAACATCCATTGGTTCAGCTGAAGTAACCGTTTCCGTAGAAGTAGAATTATTAATCTGAGTCTCCTGAATCTGTGTATTTTGTTCATTATTAACGGTATTATTCTCAACTTGATTTGCAAAATCAAAACTATAATTAATATTGCTTGAATCCTGTGATTCATCTTTATTTAGCATATTTTTATTATCATCCATAAACTTATCCCTCCATATTCTAAAATAATTATATCTAAAATAAAATAAAATGTCAAAACGTTTATTATAATTGCCAAAAAATATAAAACAAATAAAATAAAACCTCGTTTCTATTATAGAAACGAGAATTTATTTCATATTGTAATATTCACGTACTTTTTTATTTATTTCATCCTCCAATTCTGGATGTGCTTTTAAATAATCTTTAGTATTTTCTTTTCCTTGACCAATTTTTTCACCATTATAAGCATACCAAGCCCCAGACTTTTGAATAATATCAGCTTGTGAAGCTAAATCAATAAGTTCACCTTCATGAGATATGCCAATTCCATACATGATATCAACTTCACAACTTTTAAAAGGTGGAGCCATTTTATTTTTAACAACTTTTACTTTTACTTTATTACCGATAATTTCAGACCCTTGCTTAATCTGTTCACTTTTTCTAATATCAAGCCTAATAGAAGAATAAAATTTTAAAGCTCTACCACCAGGAGTAACCTCAGGATTACCATATACAACCCCTACTTTTTCTCTCAACTGATTAATAAAAATTGCGATCGTATTAGTTTTATTAATTACACCAGCTAACTTTCTCAATGCTTTACTCATCAATCTAGCTTGAAGGCCAACTTGAGAATCGCCCATTTCTCCTTCTATTTCAGCTTTTGGAACTAAAGCCGCAACTGAATCAATAACAATTACACTAATAGCACCACTACGTACTAAAGCCTCTGTAATTTCCAAAGCTTGTTCTCCATTATCTGGTTGAGATAGTAATAATTCATTAATATCTACACCAAGTCTTGCTGCATATTGTGGATCTAAAGAATTTTCTGCATCTATAAAAGCAACTTTTCCACCAGCTTTTTGAGCCTCTGCAATAGCATGAAGAGCAAAAGTAGTTTTTCCACTAGACTCAGGACCAAATATTTCGATAATTCTACCTTTTGGATATCCACCAATTCCTAAAGCAACATCCAAAGCAATACTTCCACTAGATATAACATCTATCTCTCTATGGTCATTATCTCCCAAACGCATTAAAGAACCTTTACCAAATTGTTTCTCAATATCTGCTAAAACTTGTTTCAAATTCTGATCAACATCATTAGTTGTTGTCTTTGCCATTTATTTTCCTCCTTCACTCCTACAATCACATTGTATAATATTTAAAATAAAAAGTCAACTCTTTTACGAACATTTGTTCATTTTACTTATTTTTTTTCTCCAATTATGAGTAAAATAGTAAAAAAATATGCTATAATAATAACAAATAAGAATCAAAAAAATATCAAAGAATAACGTGAATAGTTTATTACATATCAAAAAGGGAGGAATATTATGAAAAAAACATTTGCAATTTGCAGCACAATAATATTAATATTACAAATAATATTAACCTCTATTACTTATAAAACATATTCAAATAAAAGAATTTCCTACTCAGCAAATAAAACACTAGTCTCTGTAGCGCAAGAATTTAGTTCATGGAGACAAAAATACGGTTCAGCTTATGAAGGTGATGAAACTACTGGGGGAGCAGGACATGGTAGTGTTGCCGACTTAAAAAACAGAATTGCCCATCATTTTACTCCAGGATATGGAGTAAACTGTTCTGGATTTGTCCGTGCTGTAATTTATCACGCTACTGGAATAGATGTATTGGAAAAAGGAAATATTATATATGACATTGTACACTCTGGATATTTTACAGAAATAAGTGAAGCTGAAATACAACCAGGAGACATCTTTTATGAATATGCAGGACCAGAAGGACATCATATTGGTATTATAACAGAAGTAATTGGCCATGATGAAAATGGCACAGCAACATTTCGTACCGCCGAATCAGATAATGGAGACTGGACAAGAATTATGAATAGATATGACATATATCCTGGAGCTACTGCTTACTATAATTTTTTAAGGTTAAACTATAACGATAATGTTGAATATATATTAAAATGGGCAATGGACACAGCCAATCAATCATTTGTTTATCAAGGCTCAGACCCTTGTAAAATCATTTCTGATAGCTTATCAGATGAAATAGAAGATTTATTTTATTATATATGTATTGGAGGAATACTCTTAGTAGTTATATTAAGTATTATTGATTTAATTAAAGTTGTTAGTGGAAACAGTGAAGATGGATTAATTAATTTCTTTAAAAATTTAAAAGCAAGAATTATAACAATAATAATATTATTAATATTACCAGTAATTATTCCATATATATTAAATCTAATAAATAGTCTTGCAGAAATAACTGGTTATAATTCAGATAATCCTCTTTGTCTAAAAAAATAGCTTCAAAAAGGCTATTTTTTCTATACTATTCTAAAACAATTTTATCAAAAAAGAGAATTCTAAATTCCCTCGCTAAATATATACTTTTTATTCATTGTAAAATACTGAATTCCTGAAATAATAGAAAGTACAGCTGCCACAATAAGTAAAAAATCAGAAATATGAATATTCCAAAGTTCAAATGGCAAATTATAAAACAAAGTCATAACAATACCTATCATTAATGAAGCTGTCTTAAATTTACCTGTCTTAATAGCTGCAACCACATTTCCCTTAGAACCAGCCACCATTTTAATAGAATCAACTATTGTATCTCTAACTATAATAACAACTGGAATAATTGGATGAATAAATCCTTGAGCACATAAAATAATAAGTACTGAGTTAACCAAAATTTTATCTGCAATTGCATCCATCATCTTACCAAAATCTGTAACTAAATTACGTGAACGTGCAATATATCCATCTATAAAATCAGTAAGTGAAGCTAAAATAAATAATATTCCTGCAATCGGATAACGAATATCCACCCTTATCGATTCATTAATAAATAATTGTGTAACATTAATTCCCATAGCTGAAAATGGAAATAATAAAATCAAAATAATCAAAAAAGTCATAAAAATTCTAACCATCGTTAATTTATTTGGTAAATTCATAATCAACTACCTACTTTCTGTAATAATTGCCCCCTCAATAAAATCATCACTTTCATCATGATCCAAACTAATTATCAAATACACTATCATAATAATTAAAAGTGCGATAATAACATATACACAAAGCATAATTATTGAAGTTCTATTTCTTTTCTCAATAGTATAAGGAGATTTAATTTTTTTATTTTCTTTTTTATTTTTTTTAGCTGCTTTAATATCATCTAAAGAAAGTCTAGAAGTATAATCAAATAAATACTCATTAAATTCATCAATTAAATCTTCTTTATCTAATCCTAAATACTTCGCATAATCTCTAATAAAATATTTCAAATAAAACATATCTTTAAAAGCATCTGTATTACCAGCTTCAATATTTTCAATTTGAGATGGTCTTAATTTTAAATCTTCAGCCACTTCTTCAATTGAAACACCTATGCTTTCTCGGGCTTCTTTTAATTTCTCGCCAATCTCTTTCATATATATCCTTTCTTAAAATAAAAATAATATTTTATAAGCCATGTTCTGTACCTATCTCTAGGTGGCAAACATTTATCTATTGCCAAAGCAATCCCATAAGAAATTCTTATTCTTTCTTATTAGGTTCCCCTACCAAAATTTGGGTTTCTTACTTGCGGGGTTTACCACGTTTCACTCTTTTATTTCTAAAAGCATCGTCACTGCGGCACTTTACAAAGTATCACCATATCCGAAGATTTAGGTTAAACTTCGCCGTTAGTTAAAAACTACCATAGGTTATTTATTCCCTATGCACAAACACTACAGTCATCACAGACTGTGTAAGCATGGACTTTCCTCTACATTACTATGAATGCAGCGTTTGCCAAAATATTATTTACCTGTTTCACCATAAATAATTTTTTCCAAATTAGATAATCTTCTAAGTAAATCAGCATTAGAAACTTCTGTTGGCGCTGCATTTCTCAAGACATCTAACTTAGTTCTAGCATTACGTACTTCTTGTTTTAATCTAATGTTTTCATCAATTAAATCTTTCTTCTCTCTTTCAAGCTCCTTAATCATTGAAATCATCTCATCATAATCACTTATTACCTCATCCAAGAACTTATCTACCTCTTGGGGTCTATAACCTCTCGTATCGATTTTAAACTCTTTTTCTAATATATCCTTTGGTGTAAGTAATAATCTTTCTTGAAGCACGGTCATCCCCTCCTTAAACACTATCATTTTCTCAAAAAAAAGACTATTTGTCAATGACCATAAATTGCCATCAAAACAGTCTCTTTATATTATTTTGTCTTTTCTTTTTCATCTTCCAAAGTTGAAGTAATATTAACAATAAAATCAGTATTAACACTAACACATCTAGGTGTTTCATCATTAGGTCCTTGAATCAATAAATCATATACAAATTGAAATTTATTCGCATAAACCCCAAGCTCTAAATAATCAGACTCTGTATATCGTTTTAATTTATACTCTGATTTACCATAATAACTAGTATAAGCATATGTTGTTGATTGTACAAAACTATCATTACTTCCTTCTATCGCATCTACACCATAATAATATGTATCATTACCTATTGGAAAACCAAGCATTTGTGAATTATGTATTCTATCATCCATTGTATCTTGTAAAATACCATCAACAACCGCATACTCAGATTTTACTGTTGTATCGATATGCACATTATCAATATAAACTTTAGTATCTGCTGGTAAACCTTCCGTATGAACATTAAAATATAAAAATTTATCAGAAGTAACTCTCCATGTTCTCTTAGAAGTACTATCACATGAATAGTCTGTTACCAACTTAAATTCTTCTCCTGGAACATCCAAAACTTGTGTAAGCCCAGTATCAAGATTACTATCATTATTTACCATATTTACCACATCGTAATCTTCTATAGGTGCAAGTTCTTTCTCACATCCACTAAGCATAAATAAAGCTGCTGTTCCCAAACTATAACCTGTTAATTTTAAAAATTTTCTTCTATCCATATCCATAAATTATCGCCCTATCATACCTTTAACTAAAGTTTTTTTACATTTTTCCTATCAACATCTTTTTCATTTTCTAAATCTGTAAACTCTTCACGAGCAATAGCTTCTAGTAAAGGTGTTAAATCAAAAAGTTCATCTTCTTTAATAGCTTCAATTCCTTTTAAAATAATCAAAGACTGTAAATTTTTATCAGCATATTTTAAATATTCTACATCTTGATTGATAGCCAATAATACAACATCCATATCATTTTTTAATCTTTCACTTGCAAACTTTAAATTCATGCCATTTAAACCTACAGCTATCATCACTAACTCCTTATTATCTTGAATACTTGCAGGCGCAAAAGAAAGAGAAACTCCATTATTAAAATCATTAATCCACCTACTTTTTGCATTTTCAGTAATCATAATATCACCCTTTCAAAATAATGAGCATATTATAACATCAAATAAAATTTTGTCAAATCAAAAAAGACTATCTTTAAATAAAATTTAAAGTTCCCATAAAATTATAAAGGGGAAATAAGTCGTTGAAACTATAATGTTTAGTCAAGGG